>CAYYMU010000009.1:0-24172 GCA_964472445.1 uncultured Desulfobacteraceae bacterium | reverse complement strand
TACATAAAAAAAGATATAGCAGAAAGCGAAAGAACATCAAAAGCGCTTATAAAGTCTTTAGAAAACAAACCCTTGAGTCCTTGGACCCTTTTCTCCAACTAAATTGGAGAAGAGCCATAAAAAAGAAATAATATCTGATAAAAATTGACCTTAAATTTTCAAACAACCCGCAATTAAATACTGCATAAAGCAGGAATCAAGTCATACCAAAGACTCACAGATACCAGCCTTGGTCTCTCCGTTTTTTTATTGATTATTGAATTGATTCTTACCATCAAGTATGTTAAAGAGAATAATGCAAAAGAAAACAGCCAGTTCAAAACAAGAAAAAAAAGTCCCGACATTTAAAGTTGGTGATCTTGCGGTTTACCCTGCACATGGAGTAGGCAGAATAGAAGCAATCGAAAGCAGAGTAATAAACGATGAAAGACATAATTTCTATATTATGAAAGTGCTTGAAAATGATATGGTCATTATGATTCCCACCTGGAATGTAGAATCCGTAAGATTAAGAGAGGTAATCAGCAAAAAAGATGTTTCAAAAGTATATGATGTTATAAGGCAGAATCAGAACATAATAATTGATAATCAAACCTGGAACCGCCGGTACAGAGAATATATGGATAAAATTAAAACCGGATCCATTTATGATGTAGCAGAAGTATTTAGAAATCTTTATTTCATTAAAGTAACAAAGGATCTGTCATTTGGAGAACGCAAGCTTTTTGCTACTGCAACGACTCTTCTGGTAAAAGAACTTTCCACTGCCCAAAATACTGATGAAGAAACTGTCATGTCGGAGATAGAATCTCTGTTTGATGAATAAAAAAAACTATTCCGTTCATAAAGATTCCAAGCATAAAGACTTTTGAGAAAATGTTTTACAATCTTTGTCAATAACAACGAATCAGGCAGTCGTTTTGATACGGTTGTTGCTTCCCATATTTCAGATTGCTCGCGTTCTCTTTTGTCCAGTCTTATCCGCAAAGGCCTAATAATGGTTCAAGGAACCATTAAAAAGCCGGGATATCCGGTAAAGACAGGAGATAAAATCTGCGGCACTATTCCTGCTCAGGAATCCAACCTCTACGAACCAGAACCTCTTGAAATTAACATACTGTTCGAGGATGATGATATAATAGTTCTTAATAAACAGGCTGGTATTGTTGTTCATCCTGCACCTGGTCATTATAAAGGAACTCTCTTAAACAGGCTGATTTATCATTGTCCTGATCTCAAAAAAACTGGTGAAGATCTAAGGTACGGAATAGTGCACCGGCTTGATAAGGACACATCAGGAGCTTTGATCGTTGCAAAAAACAGATTATCTCATAATAACCTGACCGCTCAATTCAAATCCAGAATGATTAAGAAAAAATATCTGGCTCTGGTTCATGGAGAGTTCGACTCTGATTCAGGCGCAATTTCACTTCCCATAGGCAGACATCCGGTTAACAGAAAGAAAATGTCGACCATAACTCAAAAAGGCCGTTCAGCTGAGACAATATGGAAGGTCAGTAAAAGTTTTCACGATATAACTCTTCTTGAAATAGATTTAAAAACAGGCAGGACGCATCAGATTCGCGTACATTTTGCAGCTATTAATCATCCGGTTGTAGGTGACCCGGTATATGGCCGTCGCAAGAAAATAAAAAATATTAAGGCTTCAAGGCAGATGCTTCATGCATGGAGGCTTGAATTCACACATCCTGTTACTAAAAAAACAATGTCCTTTGAATCACCTGTTCCTGATGATATGTGTGATTTAATAAAAAAATTAACGGAACCGCCTCCCAGCAGCACTTGAAACCAGAATAACTTTAAAGAATCAGTCTTCAGTTATGATTAAATTAAAATTAGAAAACTGTTTGAATGTATTAAAAATCGTTAGCAAAGAACCTGTTGATATATTGTTATTAATAAAAGATTAAATCATCAGCACAATTGCTGTTTTTATTATGGCCTGTTCTTTGTTTATGATTTCTTATACATGAGTTTTTTCTTGTTTTAATTTAATTATAACTGTTGCGATAAGAGGCATGCAGAAAGACCCATACATTATTTTTTCTTGCATACTCCGCAAGCAGTGCACGATTCAACCCTGCATGGTTCAGAAACTTTACCTTTCAGCGCTTTTTTATACTCTTTTTTGAGATATGATTTTTTTATTCCATGATCAATAAAATCCCATGGGAGAAGTTCATCTAAAGCCCTTTGCCTTGAAACATAAAAATTATGGTCCAGGTCTGTAGATTTCAACGTTTCAGCCCAGTTCCCATGGTTATTATGGGCCAAAGATAAAATATTTGAAACCTTACGGTCTCCGCGTGCAAACAGCGCCTGAATATAAGCGTGACGAGGTATATCAGCATTGACCTTTATATTGGCAATTTTTCTTAAACCATCTTTTACTGTCTTTATCTTTTTCCTTAGTATTTTTTCTTCGTCCATTGCAACCCACTGAAAAGGAGTAACTGGTTTTGGAACAAAGGAATTAAGACTCACAGTGATTTTTCCTATATGCTTCATTATCCTGCTTGCTTCTAAAAATCGCTGTTTTATCTTTATGCACAGCTTTGTTATCTCTTCAACATCATCTTCAGTTTCAGTAGGAAGTCCTATCATAAAATAGAGTTTTAAATTAGGAATACTATTTAAGACAAGGGCTTCGACAGCATTAAGTATTTCCTCTTCGTTAATATTTTTATTAATTACCCTGCGCATACGTTCAGAACCTGCATCAGGCGCAATAGTTGCGGTTTTAACGTTGCTGTGTTTAAGCGCTGATATCAGCTCAGGGCCAAGTGCATCGGCTCTGAGAGAACTGAAAGATATTCTTACATCTTTTGGTTGAATCGATCTGCAAAGGTCTGCAATATCAGGATGATTTGAAACAGCAGTTCCAACAAGGCCTATCCTTCTGGTCAGCATAGCCCCTTGTTCCAGACACTTTTTTAAAGTAAAAAGCGATCTGAACCGTGGAGGCCGGTAAATATATCCTGCAGTACAAAAACGGCAACCATGTGGGCATCCTCTTCCGATTTCAATTAAAAATGTCTGTTTAAACGTTGTATGCGGCGTCAATACAGCAGTACAGGTGGGTATGTTGGAAATATCTTTAACAAAAACACGCTGTATCTTATCCGGCACATCACAGACTGGTTCAAAAGAGCATAAAGTGCCATCAATATTATATTCTGTCCTGTAAAAAGCTGGAACATATACACCGGGAACGTTTCTGGCAAGATCTTTGAGGCAGGATTTTCTGTCTTTTTTAAATAGCTCAGGCAAGTAAAAATCAAAAAATTGAGGGAGCATAGTTTCCGCTTCTCCCATCATAAAACAATCTATAAAAAAAGCAACGGGCTCAGGGTTTAAAAAACATGCAACACCTCCAGCCATAACAAGGGGATGGTTATCTTTTCTGTCACTGGATTTCAGAGGAATCCCGGCTTTTTCAAGAATTGTAAAAATATTCAGATAGTCATTTTCAAATGAAACAGAAAAAGCTATTATATCAAAATCTGAAATCGGTCTCCCTGACTCTATCGCAGTTATATTACTTTTTTTATCCGTGTTTTTCTCGGGCAGAAAAGCCCTTTCACATAACACATGATCTATCTGGTTAAGCAAATTATATACAGCCTGAAAACCAAGGTTGGACATTCCAACATAATATGTGTTGGGATATACGAGCGCTATCCTTATACAATCCTTCCAGTTTTTTCTTATTGCACCTGTCTCTGATTCAGCAAAATTATGATCTGATTTTTCGGTTTTCCATGTCATTTGCTTAAGTGGTGCATATCCTTTTATTTACTAAGGTTTAATAAACTTAAAACCAGTTGATCTTTACTGTGTGCTGAACTAATCTGCCTTTCTTCTTAAAAAAGTGGGAACGTCCAAATCGTCCTTATCAATTACTATCCCCTTATATCCTCTGTATGTAGCTCCGCTGAATTCACCGCTCGCCTCTTTTTGTCTGATGAAAGTAGGCTCATCATAGTCTCCAATAGTATGCAAATCCTCAGGATTGATATCTCTTACCTTGCCTCTGAGTCCTGACTCAAAACCATTGTTCTGAGTTAACGCATCAGAATTATCGCCTATTCCTGTAGCAATTACAGTCACACTCATTTCATTATCAAGGCTGTCATCAAATACAGCGCCCCAGATTATTTCCGCATCATCACCAACTTCACTACAAACCCGCTCTGAAGCTTCCGACATTTCCTCCATTGTTAAATCACTGGAGCATGTTATATTCATTAACACTCCCTTGGCACCTGCAATAGAAATATCTTCCAGAAGTGGATGTGATATTGCCCGTTCAGCGGCCTCAATTGCCCTGTTTTCACCACTTGCAACACCAATTCCCATAATGGCAAGACCTGCCCTTGACATGGTTGTTCTTATGTCGGCAAAATCAAGATTTACAAGCCCCGGCATCATTATAAGATCTGTAATTCCCTTAACTGAATGAAGCAGAACCTCATCTGCCTTCTTAAACATTTCAATCATTTTTGCACTTTTGGATGCCAGTCCTCTAAGCCTGTCATTAGGGATTGTAATTACAGTATCCGCGACCTCCTTTAATCTATTGATACCTTCTTCCGCCTGTTTAGAACGTTTTTTCCCTTCAAATGAGAAAGGCTTTGATACAACCGCAACTGTAAGCGCTCCAATCTCCTTGCATATCTCGGCAATAACAGGCGCAGCACCAGTGCCTGTTCCGCCTCCAAATCCAGCGGTAATAAAAACCATATGGCTGTTATCAAGCGCGGCCCTTATGGCATCAGCACTTTCCAGGGCTGCCTCTCTACCGACCTCAGGATTAGCACCTGCGCCAAGACCCTCTGTAATCTTTTCTCCTATCTGGATCTTGACCGGCGCCTTGGAAATCTCAAGAGCCTGGGAATCTGTATTGACAGCTATAAATTTTACACCCTTGAGCTTTGAATCAATCATGTTGTTTATTGCATTTCCTCCAGCTCCTCCTACTCCAATAACCTTAATTTTTGCAGACTTATCATTTTCTACAAATGTAAACATTATCCCCCCCCATATATATAAGTTGTTTGTAACGTGTTTTTTTGAACTGTAAGCGGTTACATATTAAATTACATCTTTAAACCATTTTTTCATCCTTGTTATAATGCTGTTAAATATATTTGAGTCACGGATTCTAAATTTTTTTATGGTCTGATTTCTTGCCCCATACATAACAAGACCGACACCTGTGGCATACATTGGGTTATTTACAACATCTACAAGTCCGCCTATTCTACCGGGTCTGCCGATGCGGGTCGGAAGATTTAATATAGACTCTGCAGAGTCTGCGACGCCGTCCAGAAGAGCTGAACCGCCTGTTACAACTACTCCTGATGAAACAATATTCTCCATTTCCGCCCTGTATATCTCTCTTTTTATCAGCGTAAAAATTTCTTCCATACGTGGCTCTAAAATTTCTCCTAATATCTGTATTGGAAGTTTTCTTGGATTGCGGCCACCCATTCCAGGCACTTCAATTGTTTCCTCGCCATGTATATTACGTGAAATACATGTTCCGTATTTTTTCTTTATTTTTTCTGCTTCAGCGTGCGGTGTTCTCAGTCCGATTGCCAGATCATTCGTAAGATTGTTACCCCCGATTGACAGTACAAATGTATGCTTGATGTTGCCTTTGTTAAAAATAGCCAGATCCGAAGTGCCGCCGCCAAGATCAATAAGCACCACTCCCAGGTCCTTTTCCTCATCCGTCAAAACCGCTTCGCTTGAGGCAAGAGATTCCAGCACAATATCACAGACATCAAGGCCTGAACGATTAGCGCATTTTACGATGTTATGGGCGGATGTAACAGCGCCTGTAACTATATGAATTTTGGCCTCCAGCCTTACACCTGCCATGCCTACAGGGTTCTGAATACCGCTATCATCATCTACGATAAATTCCTGTGGAAGCACATGTATTACTTCGCGATCCATAGGAATGGCAACAGCCCGCGCAGCATCAATAACACGATCCATATCATCCTGTGTGATTTCCGAACCCTTTATTGCTACAATTCCACGACTGTTAAAACCTGTTATATGTCCACCGGCAATTCCAGCGTAAACAGATGAAATCTCACATCCAGCCATAAGTTCAGCTTCTTCAACAGCTTTTTTTATTGATTCTACTGTTGCTTCGATATTTACTACCACACCCTTTCTAAGCCCGATCGAAGGATGAGTTCCTATGCCTATAATATTTATTTCATCTCCTGATACTTCGCCGACCACGGCACAAATCTTGGTAGTTCCAATATCAAGACCGACAATTATTTTCCCCTGATCATTCATCTTAAGCCTCCTTAAAATCGATTGCCGGTGATTGGTTTTTAAGCGGGTTTACTACAATACGGTTTAAATTATTCAAATCAATTGAATCAAAATCTGATAACTCCTGTTCTTTCTCAATATAGAAAAGAACATTTTTAAGCCTTTTGTATTTATCCGAATAATTACCATACCCAAGCTTAATAGATCTTATGCCATTAAACGGATAGAGTGTAATGCCGATTTCCCGGTCAACTTTGACTATTTTTAATGATTTGTTGGGAAAAATTGATTGAGATTTTTGACCTAATCGTAATACGTCCATTACTGCCTTAAAAGGTATGCTCCGGAATTTTTCAGAAACATCCATATCTGAAAACTCAAGACCGACAACTACAGGCAAATTATGCGGATCTGATTCTTCAAGTTTTTTAAATATCTCTCCATGACTGTTTACCAAAAACTTGCGGCCAAGATCTACAACAGCAAGAGGCCTGTGTTCCTTTATCTTTATAATTATTTTGTCTATTATTTCTCTTCTTACTTCAGCATCGGCTATCCATGGATGAGCCAATAATCTTTTTCTCGTTGCTGATAGATTTACGGAAAAAATATTTACTCCATTATTAATACATGCCTGCCTTACTATCTGATTTTTAGAAAGCCTGTTCACTCCTTCAATGGTTATACTTTTCGCCTTGAAATAATTACACTGAGTCAAAAGATCGTAACTAAAAATAAAAACAAGGCTCATCACAGTTATAAGAGAAACTACAGCTATTATTTTAAAACAGGTGACAAAACGCTGAATGATTTTAACACGTCTTTTTTTCAAACTGTTCTTATAATAGTTCTGTCGCATATGTTTATTCCCCGATTATTTTAATTTCCGCCTCAAGTTTAATATTAAAACTCCCCCAAACTTTTTTCTGCGCAAGTTCCATCAGTGCAATCATATCTGCTGCTGATGCATTGCCTTTATTTAAAAAAAAATTTGCGTGTTTTGATGATATCTCAGCATCATTAACCGATGTGCCTTTAAGTCCGGCAATATCAATAAGTTCTCCTGCTGTTTTGCCGAACGAAGGATTTTTAAAAAAACATCCCGCACTTGAAAAACCCGAAGGTTGACTTTTTTTACGCTCCTTAAAAATTTCCGTGGCCTGCTCCTTCAGTATTTGCCGGTTCGATGGAGCCAGAGAAAAAAAACCGCTTAATATAATTGGTTTGATACTGTTATCTTTTTCAGTAGTGTCCAGCGAAAGCCTTCTGTAATCAAAACAAAGATCCTGCTTTAAAATTATTTCTGTCCGGCCATCCGGCAGTAAACCCTTTATAGAATCAATAACATCTCCTGTTGATCCATAAGCAGTGCCGGCATTCATCATAATAGCGCCCCCAACAGTTCCTGGAATGCCAAGGGCAAAATTCATTCCTTTGAGACCGTTATCTATGGCAAAAGAACATAAAGACTGAAGACTTGCACCTGCCATTGCTTCAACAACAACCGAATCTTCTTTTATGGTCTTTATGCTAATATTGTTAAGACACTTTCTAAGAATAACTACGATTCCATTTATGCCCCTGTCTCTTACAAGAAGATTTGCACCACTGCCAATCACCAGGCATGGAATATTTTTTTCTTTGGACCATCTGACAACTTTCAACAGTTTTTCAAGGTCTTCAGGAATCACAAAAGCTTCCGCAGGCCCGCCAATTCTTAGATATGTATGTCTGGACATGGGTTCGTCAAATTTGACACATTCGCCAAAATATTTTGCAAGCCATGTTTTTAAATCGGAATTAAGCATCACTCTTTGCTCGTTAGTCGTTGCTGGTTAATGTTTGCTCTCGGCTTCCTCTGCCTTCATGTTTTCCAGTATTTTTTCTCCTAATTTCCACACATCTCCTGCACCAAGAGTAATCAGAATATCACCTGTCTCTAATACTTCTTTTAAATACAAAACAGATTTGGAAACACTTTCTATATAAGCAACATCTCTATGGCCATGCGCCTTAATCGAATCGCATAATAATCTGCTGCTAATCCCTTCTATCTTTTTTTCTCCTGCCGGATATATGGGAAGGACTATAAGTTTGTCGGCCTGATAAAAAGACCGCGTAAAATCATCAAAAAGAGCTTTGGTCCTTGTATAGCGGTGGGGCTGGAATACCACCACCTTGCGCCTTTCAGGCCAGCAGGTCTTAACCGCGTGCAGAGTTGTTTTAATTTCAGTAGGATGATGGGCATAATCATCCACTACGGTAACCCCCTTTATTTCGCCCTTGACTTCAAACCTTCGATGAACTCCTTCAATGTTTTCAAGGGCGCTTTTAATCACTTCAAATGGAATATCCAGCTCGACCCCGACTGCTATGCTTGCCATTGAATTATAGATGTTATGCAATCCAGGCAGATTCAAAACTATTTTACCTAAGATTTTGCCATTATGATAAATACTAAAACTGCTTTTAAGGCCATCAAACGATATATTTCTGGCCTGAAAATCAGCCTGTACACTCATCCCGTATGTAACAACCCTTTTCTTTATTTTTGGGATTAAGCTCTGTATCGGCTCATTATCCAGACAAAGCACAACAAGGCCGTAAAAAGGAATTCGATCGATAAATCTTAAAAAAACATCTTTTATGGAATTTAAGTCCTTATAAAAATCAAGGTGTTCAATATCTATATTTGTAACTATGGCTATTGTGGGGGACATTTTCAAAAATGAGCCATCGCTTTCATCAGCCTCGGCAACAATAAAATTTCCATGGCCAAGAAAAGCATTTGTACCAATATTTTTTAGTTTTCCTCCAATAACAACCGTTGGGTCTAATCCTCCGCTGTTAAGCACACTTGCGACTATTGATGTCGTAGATGTCTTGCCGTGTGCACCTGCGACTGCAATGCTGTATTTTAAACGCATAAGCTCGGCAAGCATTTCAGCTCTTGGTATCACGGGAATAGACATTTCAATGGCTTCAGAAATTTCTCTGTTTGCAGGCCCTATTGCAGACGAAATCACCACAACATCGGCTCCTTTGACGTTATCCCTGGAATGCCCCTTAAACACAGTACATCCAAGCCCCTCTAACCTCTTGGTAATAGACGATAATTTTACATCAGAACCTGAAACCCTGTATCCAAGATTAAGAAGCAGTTCAGCGATACCGCTCATCCCTATACCGCCAATTCCAATAAAATGTATGTGATACTTTTTTAAATACATGATTTCTTGTACCCGTTCATGGTTCAGGGTTATCGGTTTCCGGCAAACGCCATTTTCTGCCCAGCAATTCGTAACAACCATCAACAATGGTTTCTGCCGCATCGGGCATGGCAATAGACTTTGCTATGCCGGCCATTGTTTTAAGGGCTTTTGGGTTTGATTCATAATGCTCTATTCTTTGGGCAAGCTTTCTGCCTGTAAGATCTTTTTGAAAAATTATTTCTGCTGCCCCGGCCTTTTCAAGTGAACCGGCATTTAAAACCTGGTGATTATCTGCTGCAAAAGGAAATGGTATAAAAACCGACGCCTTGCCAATAGCCGTAATTTCTGCCACGGTTGTAGCTCCCGCCCTGCAGACAACCAGGTCAGCCTTATGATACTGCCGGGCCATATTGTCGAAAAAAGTTTTAACCACGCAGGAAATACCATTTTTTTTGTATGACTTTCTTACATCCTGCTCATCAAAAGATCCGGTTTGGTGAATAAAAAAATATTTTTCTTTTTCTTTTAGATATTCAATAGTTTCTAAAACCGCCATATTTATGCTGTGAGCTCCCTGGCTTCCGCCAAGAATCAGCACCGTAAAAGGTTTTTTCTTTTCTGCTTCGCCCGGATTAAAATTTTGCTCAGAGCTTGTGAAATGCAGAATCTTTTTTCTCACAGGATTTCCTGAAACAACCACCTTTCCGGGTTTAAAGGGAACGCGCCATAAAAAGCTTTTCAATTTTGTATCTTTAGAAGATAAATATATTCTGTCCGCAAAACCGGATAAAATACGGTTTGTAATACCAGGCAGAATATTCTGCTCATGGATTACATTTTTGATCCCCATAAGCCATGCGCCCATAACAACCGGCCCTGCAGAATAACCACCCACTCCTATAACGATGTCTGGTCTGAATTTTTTAAGAATCATGATAGATTCAAATATACCCTTTGGTATTTTTAAAATTGAAACAGCCTGTCTCCACAATCCCCTGCCCTTTATACCCTCTGCTGTAATTGCTTTATGCTTAAAATCTGTTTTTGATAAAACCGATATCTCAAAAGGCCTGCCAGTGCTGACAAAAAGAATCTTGCTTTTCTCATTCCTTTCGGCAAAAGCTTCTGCAATAGCAATTCCAGGAAAAAGATGCCCTCCTGTGCCTCCGCCTGCAATAACAATTCGCATCAATTATCTGCCCTTTCACAGCCTGGTGATCCCGTAAAAAATCATTTTACGTCTTTTTCAAGCATGAGGCTCCTATATTCATCAATATTCCTATTGATGCCATACTGAATAAAAGCGATGTCCCGCCATAACTCAAAAATGGAAGCGCAAGTCCCTTTGTAGGCAAAAGCCCAACAGTCACTCCCATATTAATGCAGACCTGAATAGCTATGGCACATGTAATGCCAACAGCCATAAAAGACTCAAAAGAATCTCTGGCGTTTTTCGCGATGCTTATACCAACCCATAAAATCAAAGTATAAAGTCCTATGATAATCAAAACTCCGCACAGTCCAAGCTCTTCGCCTATAACTGAAAAAATAAAATCTGTATGAGGTTCTGGAAGATAAAACAGTTTCTGATAGCCTTTCCCGATTCCAGTACCCCATATTCCACCTGTGCCAAAAGCCATTAGAGAATGTATTATCTGATAGCCTTCATCTGTCGAATACTGCCATGGATTCAGAAAACTGATAATACGTTTTAAGCGATACGCTGAATTAATAATAAAAAAACAAAAAAAAGGCAGACCAATTATCAGAGGGGACAAAAGATGTAAAATACGGGCTCCTCCGACAAAAAGCATAATCCAGGTAATACTCCAGAAAATAATTATAGACCCAAAATCAGGCTGCAGAAGTATCAGGACTGTAAAAATGCAAAGAACAAAAAAATGCGGCAAAAAACCTATGCCAAAATTTTTTATGTCATCCTTTTTTTTGCTGATAGAATAAGCCAGATAAATAATAAGCGCCAAACGGGCGAATTCCGAGGGCTGAAAATTTATAAACCCAAACCGCAGCCAGCGTGTCGCATTATTTGCAGAATATCCAAATCCTGTTACCTTAAGCGCAACAAGAGAAAAAACAGCTAAAATAAGAATGGGGTATGTTAAAGAACGAATAACTTTCATTGGAATATGTCTACAGGCAATTAAAGCAATGATGCCCAAAAAAGAAAAAACAATCTGTTTTTTTAAAAAATAATAATCACTGCCGAACTTTTTAAGCGCAAGGGCTGAACTGGTGCTATAAACCATTACAATGCCTATACCTACCAGGAAAAGCACAGGGAACATCAGCTTCACATCATAAGAAGCGTCATCAGATCTGACCGATGTTATAACCGGCTTTTTTTCTGGTGTTCCTTTTTTCATTTAAGCTCGCTTTTACATAAGTTGCCGACAATTCTGCAAAAATCTTCTCCACGATGAACATAGCTGTCATACATGTCAAAGCTGGCGCATGCTGGAGACAAAAGCACCACTTCCTTCCCGGATGCTGCTTTATAAGCCGACATTACCGCATCTTTCATGGAAAAAACTTCTTCTGTTGATGCAATATCACCTAATACGGATGATATAGCCTCTTTTGCTTCTCCCATAACAATCAGCTTTTTAACATGCCGGCTCACCAGATCCTTAAGAGTTTCAAACCTGCCTTCCTTATCACGGCCTCCCATAATAAGGATTACCGGTCTGTTAAAAGTTTCAAGCGCCCTTGCAACTGCATCAACATTTGTTGCCTTTGAATCATTGAAAAAATCTATCCCATTTATTGAGGCAACATGTTCAAGCCTGTGTGGAAGTCCTTTAAAGCTGTTTAAAGCTGACTGTATCCCCTTTAATGTTCCGCCAATAGCCAGTGCTGCCAGAGATGCTGCATAAACATTTTCCAGGTTATGCTTTCCTGCAAGGTTTATCCTGGAAAAATCAAGTGATTTAAAAGAAGTACTTATTGCCAGGTCATCTTTGATTGTATTGTAAAAAGGCAGCTTTCTGCTTTTAATATTTTTACATATTGACGCTGCAAGCGGATCATGACCATTAAAAACTGCAAAATCGCCATGCATCTGGTTTTCAAATATCCTGGCCTTAGATCCGACATAAGCTGAAAAATCAGGATACCGATCAAGATGATCTTCAGTAATGTTAAGCAGCACTCCCACCTTTGGCCTGAATTCAGTTATTGTATCAAGCTGAAAACTGCTTAACTCCGCAACAATGATTTCAGCGCTTTGGCCTTTATCTGCATAGTCAATTAATGGATTGCCTATATTACCGCCCACAAAAATTTTTTTACCCGAAGCCTTAAGCATCTCCCCTAAAATTGTAGTAGTCGTAGTCTTGCCGTTAGTCCCTGTTACAGCAACAACAGGTTCCTTAATAAATCTATATGCAAGCTCTATTTCTCCTAATACAGGTATTCCTTTTAATGCGGCATTCCTTATTGGCAGAATATTATGCGGCACTCCAGGACTGACAACAATAAAATCAGCTTTCTCAAAAGTATCAATTCTATGCTGCCCCAGCTCAATTTTGACACCCATTTCACGTAAAACAGACGCATAAGATTTCAGTTTATCTTCTTCTCCACTGTCGGCAACTACGACCGATGCTCCTCTTTTTTTTAAAAAACAGGCAGCGGCAAATCCAGACATTCCAAGACCTGCTACAACAATATTTTTATTGGCAATTTGCATATAATATAATTTTGAGTTTCGATTTTTAATTGCAAATGAAACAAACCGGTTTTAATTTAAAATTCAACATTAATAATTCTCTTCTTACCTTAATTTCAGAGTACTCATGGAAAGAAGCGCAAGCATAATCGCTATTATCCAGAATCTAACTATAACCTTTGGCTCTGGCCATCCTTTTAATTCAAAATGATGGTGAATAGGAGCCATTTTAAAAATCCGGCGGCCCTTTGTCATCTTGAAAAAACCAACCTGAAATATAACTGAAAGTGCTTCAATGACAAACAGCCCTCCAACAATAACAAGCAGCATCTCCTGCTTTGTAATAACAGCTACTGCTCCAAGCGCAGCCCCCATTGGAAGTGATCCTACATCCCCCATGAAAATCTCTGCCGGATATGAATTAAACCAGAGAAAACCCAGGCCTGCTCCAGCTAATGCTCCGCAGAATACAGTTATTTCACCGCATCCTGCTACATAATTAATCTGCAGATATTCAGCGATTCTAACATGACCTGCAACATAGGCGAAAACCATGTATGTAGCCGCAGCGATAATCACCGGTCCTATTGCAAGCCCGTCAAGCCCATCAGTCAGATTCACGGCATTTGAAGTCCCTGTAATGACAAAAACAGCAAAAAATATATATCCCCACCCAATATCCGGTGATAAATTCTTAAAAAAGGGTACATTCAGGGTCGTATTAAAATCATCAAAGAAAAAAAGCAGAATACTTGCTGCCATTGAAAGGATTATCTGCATAAGAAGCTTGTCTCGAGCTTTTAACCCCCTGCTTCTTTTCTTAACCTGCATAAGATAGTCATCTATAAAACCGATAGTGCTGTAGCCAACTGTAACCAGAAGAATGATCCATATATAAAAATTTGTTAAATCAGTCCATAAAAGGGTTGATATTACTACAGAAAATACAATCAGTACGCCGCCCATTGTAGGTGTTCCAGCCTTTTTCAAATGCGCCTCAGGCCCGTCTTCCCTTATATACTGACCCACCTGCTTTTCGCTGAGTTTCCTGATAACCCACGGTCCTAAAAAGAAACATATTAACAGAGCTGTAAGGCTTGCATAGATAGTGCGGAATGTAATGTATTGAAATACATTAAAAACCGAAATTGTTTTATGAAGCGGATAAAATAAATGATAAAACATAATTGCCCTGACTTTAATTTAGGAATTCAGAAAACAATAAAATCAAATTCCTTGCCTCAATCCTTCCACAACCTTCTCCATTCCCATTGCCCTGGAACCCTTAATCAGAACCCAGTCATCCGGCATCAGCCATTTTATAAGATCTTCAAGAATTTCTTCCCTGGTTCCTGTAAAAATATCCAGCGAACTGGCCTTTTCTCTTGCACCTGATGCCACACTCTCAGCGAAATCACCTGTTATATAGAGCTTTGCTATATCTGATCCAGCAGATAATGAACCGATTTTTTTGTGCATGGATTCAGCAAATTCTCCAAGTTCAAGCATATCGCCTGCAACTATAGCGCCCCTGTTACGTCCCTTTAATGATCCAAAAGCCATTATTGCGGCTTTCATCGAATCTGGATTGGCATTATAAGTATCGTCAATTACATGAACCCTGCCTGTTATAAAGATATTCATTCTCCCATAAGCCGGCTGTAAATCCTCGAGGCCGGCTTTTATTTCCAGGGCGTTTTGCCCAAGAAAATATCCAACACCGGCCGCAGCAAGAGCGTTTGACACCATAAAATTGCCAAAAACCTTAAGATTTACACAAACAGATTCTCCAGGCAGAATCAGCGTGAATGAAACCCCGTTTTTTTTATCAGCCACTGATTCAGCTCTGATATCTGCTCTGTTCGATAATCCATAAAAAAGCACATTATTTGAAATTTTATCTGCCAGCTTAACAACTCTCCGGTCATCTGCGTTTAGAACAGCAATGCCTGACTTGCCTATTTTTGGCAGAAGCTCTCCTTTGGCATGCATAATGTTTTCTATTGAACCCAACCCTTCCAAATGCGCATGTTTTACGTTGGTAATGATACCTATATCGGGCAGACAAATATCTGCCAGCCTTCCTATCTCTCCGGGCCTGTTCATGCCAAGTTCAAGAACAGCCCACTCATGGCAGGGACAAAGTCTAAGCAGAGTTAAAGGAAGCCCTATTTCATTATTTAAATTGCCTGTGGTCGATAATGTGCAAAACTTTCCGGCAACAACTGACGCAGTCATATCTTTTGTTGTGGTTTTGCCGTTTGACCCTGTTATTGCAACAACTGAAACATTTGCACGCCTTCTGTTAAATCTGGCAAGATCTCCAAGAGCCTTTATTGTATCTTTTACAACAAAACAGACAATTCCACTTTTTTCCCGTTTTTCAAATTGCAGGCTGTCTTTCTTGTCACTGTTTATAAGAAGACCTCTAACGCCCCGGCTGACTGTATCTCCGGCAAAAGAAAAACCATCATAATTATTTCCTCTGACAGCAACAAACAGGTCATCAGCGGATATGCTGCGAGAATCAATGGAAATACCTGAAAATATGGTTTTGATATCGCCGAACAACAGATCTCCCCCTGTTGCATCAAGTATATCAACGCCTTTCCACGGTATTGGTTTTGTAGAATTTTCAGTCACAGCATTCATAGATAAATAGTAACAATTTTCTCAAAGGGTTCTATTCAATGTCTTTAATTTGGGCGATTTTATTAATCACCACAAAGACTGTAAAAGGTTTTTCTTTGTCAAAGATTTTGCAAATTTCTCAGGGCTTTTTCAGCCTCTTTCCTGTCATCAAAGGAAATAATTTTGTTGCCGATTATCTGTGACGATTCATGTCCTTTACCTGCTATAAGAATAATATCGTCTGTTCTGGATATGTTGACAGCAAGTTCTATAGCCTTTTTACGATCAGATTCCACAACATATGCCTTTTGATTTTTTTGATTTAACAACTTCTCCTTATCTGCCGGTGTGTATTCATTGCCTGATGTTTTTCTTACTCCCTCAAGAATCTGGGCAATGATATTCATGGGTTCTTCCGTGCGTGGATTGTCCGATGTAATAATTGCAACATCGCATAATCTACCGGCAATTTCACCCATCTGATGCCTTTTGTCTTTATCCCGGTCGCCCCCACAGCCAAATACACAGATTATTCTTCCATCAGCCATTGATATTAAAGAAGATAAAACATTCTCAAGAGCATCAGGAGTATGCGCATAATCTACATACACAAAACAGCCGGCAGTATTTGGAACAGGTTCAAGCCGCCCCGGTATAACTGCGATATCCTCAACTCCGGCTTTTATAACATCAAGCGGTAGATCTAAAGCAGTGCCGACGACTGTGGCGCATATTATGTTTTTAAGATTATATTTGCCTGTTAAAAATGATTTAAAATCAAAAGCTCCCTTTGATGTTGAAAGTCTTCCTGTAATACCGCCGGGATTTATCCGGACTTTTTCCGGCTGTATTGTGCTGTCTGAGACCTTAAAAGTTTTAATCGGAGTATTCTGCGAGTTATCCATTAAGGTGCTCGCAAGGGCACTGCCTCTTGGATCATCGCAATTAATTACAGCCATAGTCCGATTTTTTTTTGGCCCGGACATTAGATTTTCCGTAAAAAGCCTCTTCTTACACAACCAGTAGGAATCCATATTTTTGTGATAATCAAGATGATCCTGAGTCAGATTGGTAAACACACCAACATCAAACCAGCAATCTGCTATCCTGTTCTGGTCAATGGCGTGTGATGAAACCTCCATGACAACATGGGTAATGCCATGTTTCAGCATATCAGCAAGAATCCTCTGAAGATCCAGAGATTCAGGCGTTGTAACAGAACTTTTAAATATTCTGCCTGCATAACGGTAATTTATTGTTCCTATAACGCCTACTTTGAAACCAGCCTTTAAGAGTATGCTTTCAACCAGATACGCTGTTGTTGTTTTTCCGTTTGTTCCTGTTATTCCTATTAAGAAAAGACTTTCAGAAGGATTGCCGTAAAAAGCTGCAGCCATGGCAGATAAAGCCCTTCTCGTATCTTCGACCTCTATAATCAGTGAATCTCGATCAACAGGTTTCTGAGTAACAATTGCTGCGGCTCCATTTGCAAGCGCCGCGTCAATATATTCATGTCCATCTGTTACATTACCATGTATGGCTACAAACATACTGCCCTGCCTGACATCCTGTGATTTATAATGAATTGAAACTATTTCTGCTTCCTGTATTTGGCCCTGTTTTTTTTTATCAAAAATATTTTTTACAGTAATGGATTTAAGTAAATGCAAAAGCTTCACGCCGGCACCTTTTTGATTGTCTTATTAAAACATGCCTGCCTGTTAAAACGGCTTTTGTCAAAGCCTGGGTCTGAAGCAGGCATGTTTATATAATTTAAGGTTTCAAAGGCAATCTTCTTAAATGCCGGAGCTGCTACAATACTGCCGAAATGCGCTTTGACTGGCTCATCAATTACAACCAGGATAGCTATTGCCGGGTTTTCCATTGGAGCAAATCCGACAAACGATGATATATATTTGTTTTTTGCGTATGTTCCCTTTTCATCAATTTTCTGAGCGGTTCCGGTCTTTCCGCAAACAGAATAATCTTCAAGCGCCGCATTCACGCCTGTGCCCCCCTCCTCAGTTACAGATTTCATTATTTTTTTTAAAATCATGGCTGTTTTAACTGAAATAACTCTTCTAACCTCACAGGGACCCCCACTTTTTATTAAACGTCCATTTCTGTTCATCACGGCCTGAACAATATAAGGCTTCATTAAAATCCCGTCATTGGCAATTGCGCATGTAGCTGTTATAAGCTGAAGCGCAGATACTGAAACGCCCTGGCCAAAAGCTATTGCGCCTGCATCTATTTTCGACCACCTTTTATATGGAGCCAGGCTTCCATCTGTTTCACCTGGACAGTCTATTCCTCGTTTTTCCCCAAATCCAAAATCACAAAGAATTTTGTAAAAAAAATCAGGTCCTACGGTTTCACTTACCTTTACTATCCCGATATTGCTTGAATGCTTGACTATCTGCTGTAGAGACATCCAGCCGTGAGGTTTTGTGTCATGAACAACATTCCTCCCGATTCTGTACGACCCGTTCTCACAAAAAAATATAGTTCGAGTATCACATTTTCCTGACTCTAATGCTGCCGCCGCGCTGAAGATTTTCATGGTTGAGCCGGGCTCAAACTGGTCGGTTATTGCTCTGTTCCTCCACGCCCCTTTTTGAAAATCTCTAAAAACATTAGGATTAAAAAAAGGACTATGCGCCACAGCCAATACAGCGCCTGTTTTAGGAGACATTACTATCGCCATTCCGGATTTAGCGGAAAACTTATTAACTGTCTCCTCAAGAGTACTCTCTGTTATGTATTGTATTGTCCTGTCAATACTAAGGACAAGGCTGTTACCGCTAAAATTTCCTTTGGTTGATTTACTGCTGTCAAACCTGTGGCCAAAGGCATCCTTTAATACTGTAAACTTGTTTGAAGAGCCTTCAAGATAATTGTTATAATAGAACTCAATCCCCTCCAGGCCATGACCATCAACACCTGAAAATCCAAGCACCTGTGCCGCAAGAGTTTTGTTTGGATAAAAACGTTTATTCTCAGGTATAAAACCTATACCTTTTAGCTTTAGATTTTTTATCTGATTTGCCTCTTTTGGCGCTACATGGCGTTTTATCCATACGAATGATTTCTTTTTTGAGTTTAGCTTTTTTAAAAGCCGGCTTTTATTAATTTTTAACGTATTAGCAATCAGACTGGCTGTTTTTGCTGGCTCAGAAATTTTTTTAGGATATGCTGCTATTGATGTAACATCTATACTAACCGCCATTTCTCTGTAATTAGCATCATATATTGTCCCGCGTTTTCCTGTTGAAATAAAAGATCTTTCATATTGATTGGCTGCTTTCTGAGACAGCCACGAACCGCAAAAAACCTGCAGATATACAGCCTTTGCACCCACGGCCGCTAAAAAAATACTAAAAAAAACGCCAATAATCACAGAGCGTAATCTGATACGCTTTCTTTGAGAATCGCTGGCATTTAAAGCAAAAAATTTTCGACTCTTTGGTTTCATGGTATTTCAATAATCTGTTTTAAAGTCGGTCTGTTCAGGTTAAACTTGTGCCTTGCAATTTCATAAAGCCGTTTTGGAGACTTTAAAGATGCAATCTCAATTTTTAAATTATTCTGCAAAGTCACAAGTTTCTGATGATTCTTCCTCTCTTTTGCCATTTCATATCCAAGCCTGACGCATTGAACTCTGCACCAGGTATAAAAAAAAAGTTCTACAATAAAAAATAATAATAAAACGAACCAGAGCCCCGTTGACTTTATTTTGAGAAAAGGTTTTTTCTTTTTTTTAAGACTCATTAGCCATATAACCCTGATAAATTTTTATTAAATTCAAAGCTTTTCGGCTGCTCTTAATTTTGCGCTTCTTGCCATTGGATTTGCCGCTATTTCCTCTTCAGTCGGCCGTAATACTTTTTTTGTTAAAGAGCGGAGAATTTTTTTTCTATTACAAACACATTGCGGAAAGTCAGGAGGACAAATGCATCTGCCCTCAAGAGCTTTTATACGATGTTTTACGATTCGATCTTCAAGCGAATGGAAAGATATTATACAAATACGGCCCTCGGGCTTTAAAAAATTTATTGCACTTTCCATAAATGAACTGAGGAATTCGAGTTCTCTGTTAACAGCAATTCTAAGCGCCATGAACACTCGAGTGGCAGGATGTATTTTCTGATTGAATAGAAATTTTTTCGGGATGGCATCACATACTATCTGAGCCAACTGTACACATGAACAAATTTTTTTCTGTTTTCTCTGTTTTACAATATTGCGTGCTATCTGCTTTGCCCAACGCTCCTCACCGTACTGCCTGAAAAGCTTTTTAAGGCCTTCTTCATCCATCTTGTTTACCAAATCTTCGGCAGTTACTTCTGATTTGACATTCATACGCATATCCAGCGGTTCATCTTTCTTAAAACTAAACCCTCGACCGCTTAATTCGAGTTGATAAAGAGAAAGTCCAAGATCTAAAAGAATGCCGTCTACTGCTTCGATGTTTAAGCTTGAAAGAATTGCCGGAAGATTAACAAAATTTTCATGAAAAAGACGAATATTTGATTCATACTGTTTCAACAACCCTTTTGCATTTAATATTGCATCCTCGTCCTGATCTATACCGATCAGCAAACCGTCTGGCATTATTTTCCTTAAAACAGCAAGGGCATGGCCCGCTCCTCCAAGAGTACAGTCAACAAAGATTTTTCCTGGCATGCAATTGAGAAAATAAACTGCCTCTTTCATCATTACGGGTATGTGTTTGTACTGCATTTATTTAAAGCCCTAACTTTGCGATTTCGTTGCTGACGTCCTCCTTTTTCATATCATCTTCCATCTGCATCACTTCCTGCTCATATCTGTCTTTTGACCATATTTCAAAGTGAGCAATCTGTCCGACAAGCACGATATCTTTCTCAAGCCCTGCATACTGCCTTAATACAGGAGGAATAAGGATACGCCCCTGCTTGTCACACATGCAATCAAATGATCCACCTATAAAAACTCTTCTGAAACGCCGCATATACTCGCTGGTCTGTGCCAGAGACAGCACCCGGGATTCAATCTTTTCCCACTGTTCAAAACTATATGCAAACAGAGCATGGTCAAGCCTGGTAACCATTACACCGTCACCGCTGCCATCTTTTATGTCACTACGAAACCTGGCAGGGATTATTACGCGTCCCTTTGAATCAATTTTATGATGGGAGCTGCCTCTAAACATATAACACCACAATTAAGAATATAATACCACAATTATCCACTTTAACCCACTTTTTGTGAATAAAATACATTTCAGCCGAAGTGTCAAGAAAAAAAACAAAGTATTTATAATAATTTATTAAACTTAAGGATAATAATCAGAATTGATTTCAGGTGAAAAATTGATTTCAGGTGAGAAATTGTGAAGCAATTTTATTAGTCAAAAATAAAACTACGCTGTAATTCAAAAACCCAAAGGCCAAAAGAAACGCGATAGACGCCCTTGTCCTTCTCCCGATCTTTGCCTTCACTAACAAATGGTGCAGGGTATTTCATCTCATCAGCTCTTTGCAATGTCTGGGACACACGAAAAGCTAAGCCGCCTGAAAAAGCGATGAGCTTTTCCAGGTCGGTATTGAATGGCTTTTTTCAGGTAAAAATTTACATGATCATGGTTATATGTGGGATGTCGACAGAATATCAGTGGTCATCATCTACCACGCCCTTGTCCTCCGCCGCCGCCTTGTCCGCTTCTGGCACCGCCTTGTCCGCTTCTGGCACCACCTTGTCCGCTTCTGGCACCGCCGCCGCCTTGTCCATATCCTCCCCTGCCGCCGCCTTGTCCGCCTTGACTGCCACGATTTTCGGAGCGGGGGCGAGCCTCATTTACGTTAAGCGGTCTTCCTTTTAGATCTTTGCCATTTAGACCATCGATTGCAGACTGCCCTTCAGCCTTAGAAGCCATCTCTACAAATCCAAATCCTTTTGATTTACCACTATACTTGTCTTTTATAATAGCAGCGGATTCAATTTGTCCGAATTCTTCTAAAGCCAGCCGCAAGTCCTCTGCTGTGACATCGTACGACAAATTTCCTACATAGATTTTCATTTTAATCTCCCTTTTTAATAAATTATAAAATTGTACATCGCCTGACCACTGACATTCAGCACGCGCACTTTTTACGCTACTCTGCCAGCAGATGGTTATACACGGCCTTTATTATGAGGCCTTTGCAAAACGCACCCTTTCGCCCAGTCGGAACATTCTTCACGGATCAACTCTTCAAGCAGCACTGTGATATTATCGCTGTCTTTTCAGGAAAGTTCTGGTGTTTTCATGGCAGTTTCAATACACTCATTAAGGAATGGCAGTCCAATAACTTTTATCTGATCCATAGAGAGACCTTTGAAAAATGTTCAATTTTGCTCAAGTTCAAGGAAGGCGACCAAATTTTAAATCAGGTTTAAACGTAGGAATACATTGAGTATTTCGAGGCTTAAAATTTGAGCCTGACGCAGTAATTGGGCAAAAGGGGAAGTTTTGCAAAGGTCTCATAGAGTAGTTGTCCTGCTACTTAATCGTAAACTCAAACAAAACTTTATATTGTTCAATAAGATTTTTTGTGTTTTTCTCCGTTGGATCAAACATAATTTACTGGTTTGATATTGCATGACGTAGAATTTGATCAATCGTCACATCTAACTACATGTCACAACAATTTGTTTTGATCAAGTTAATTTATTGAAATAGTTGATTTTTGTTTTTGGATCATACTGATTGATAAAATCCTTTGCTGAAACTTTAAGATCTGCCTGGTATATATTTTTTCTGAGAATCCTTAATTATGATGAAATCGTAAAAAGTAAAATTTGTTCGCTCTGTGAGCATTTTTGGGATTCAGATTAATCCTGGCTAAATTGCAAGAACTCGGGCTAACGCCCTCAAACAGCTTGCAATTTTTAACGCCAGTCTCAATCTAAATCTTTTCCAAAACTGCTCAATGTCGCTTGCAAATGACTTTTTACGAAGCCATTCTGTTATAGTCTTAACGTGCTATCAATCTCACGGCTCCGGAAATTGAATATATAATGTTTGCCTTACCATTTTATTCGTGTTATTTATTTCTGTTTTACTTTATTTATAATATATCATAACTTATTATGATAACCATTTTAACCTATTAGAAATAGAAAGATTGAGAGAAAATATGAGTTTTGAAAATTTGGATTTAATTGAAGAGTTATTAAAGGCGGTTAATGAGCTGGGATTTGTTGAACCAACGCCCATACAGATAGAGGCAATTCCTGAAATTATTGGAGGGGAAAGAGATCTTGTAGGACTTGCCCAGACTGGAACAGGTAAAACAGCAGCGTTTGGCTTACCCATGATTCAGCTGATTGATTTTGATCTTAAGTATACTCAGGGTGTGGTGATTTGTCCCACCAGAGAACTTTGTATGCAGACTTCAGAAGATATTAAAAAATTATGCAAATACGTAAAAGGTGCAAAAGTTGTTGCCGTTTATGGCGGCGCGAGTGTCGAAGATCAGAGGAATAAAATCAAAAAAGGTGCTCAGATTATTGTGGCAACACCAGGAAGATTGCTTGATCTTATTAATAGAAAAATAGCAAAGCTTTCTAAAATCTCATATCTGGTTCTTGATGAAGCAGATGAAATGCTGAACATGGGATTTCAGGAAGATATAGATGCCATTCTTGAAAATACGCCATCTCAGAAAAGAACCTGGCTTTTTTCCGCAACAATGCCCAATGCAGTTGCAAAAATTGCAAAAAAATATATGAAAAATCCAGTTGAGATAACCGTAGGCAAGAAAAATAGTGGCGCGGAAAATATCTTGCATGTTAATTATATCGTTAACGAAAAGGACAGGTATCAGGCGTTAAAGCGAATTATTGACTATTACCCGGATATTTATGGCCTTGTGTTTTGTCGCACGCGAAAAGATACACAGGAAACAGCAGAAAAACTGATCAAAGACGGCTATAATGCTGAAGCCCTTCATGGTGATCTTTCGCAGGCAGTAAGAGATAAAGTCATGAGCAGATTTAAAACCAAATCACTTCAGATTCTTATTGCAACAGATGTTGCTGCCCGCGGGATAGATGTTCAGGATATCACCCATGTCATTAACTATAAACTCCCGGATGAGCCGGACAACTATACTCACAGAAGCGGCAGAACGGCAAGAGCGGGTAAATCAGGAACGTCCATCGTCATTATTAATTCCCGGGAAAAAAGAAAGCTTCAGTTTATAGAACAAAAGGCAGGGGTTAAATTCAATTATGAAAAAATCCCGGAAGGATATGCAATTTGTGAAAAACAGCTCTATTCCATGATCAGTAAAAT
>CAYYMU010000008.1:0-24951 GCA_964472445.1 uncultured Desulfobacteraceae bacterium | reverse complement strand
TGTCTTCTCGCCAGAGGCGAGCAAGAATTAACTACAACTAATCGGGAGATGATCCCTATATATTTGTGTTCGCTGTGCTGCCTGTCTTTCTGAAAAAAATAATATATTGTTCCATCAGATTTGTGTAATTTGGTCATTTCTTTCTTTTCAAGGAGAATAAGCGACGAAAAATCTTAATGATTCAGGTCTGTTAATGTTTTTCCATTTTATGAAAATAACATATAACAATGGTTTTGCAAAGGTTTCTTAATATCTTTAACTTGATTTTTGCGCATAAAATTAATATAATCATTTTATGTCTATTCGTGAAGATTTTGAAAATCGTGAAAAAACTTTTATGTCTCCATATGGCTGCCTGAGTTCTAATTCACTGGGCCGGCTAAGAGAAGAAGAACCCTGCCCGATTCGTACCGTTTTTCAGCGGGACAGGGACCGCATTATTTATTCAAACGCCTTTAGACGGTTAAAGCATAAAACCCAGGTTTTTTTATCCCCTATGGGAGATCATTACAGAACACGCCTTACGCATACACTGGAAGTGGCGGAAATTGCAAGAACAATAGCAAGGGCCATGAGGCTAAACGAAGATTTGATCGAAGCAATTGCATTGGGACATGACCTGGGGCATACCCCATTCGGGCATGGTGGTGAAGTGGCCCTGAAAGAAATTTATTCAAAGAGTTTTTCTCACAACGAGCAGAGCATTAGAGTTGTTGATTCGCTGGAAAACAACGGCAAAGGTCTTAATCTGACCCGCGAGGTTCGTGACGGGATATTAAAACATTCAAAGGGCTACGGCCCAATGGTCTGTAATGATTCAAAAGAGTGCGCCTTAACTGTTGAGGGAAGAATATTAAGAGTTGCCGATATAATCGGATATCTAAACCATGATTTTGATGACGCAATACGCAGCGGTGTTATTAGTTCGGATCAGATTCCCGAATCATGTTTAAGGGTTATTGGAAAAACCCATTCGCAGAGAGCCAATACAATGATAAGGGATATTATTGATTCAAGCAGGGTTGTTGATGGTGAACTGAGCATACTGATAAGCGACGAGCTGTTTGCAGCAATGACAGTATTAAGAAAGTTTCTTTATGAAAAGGTATATCGCTCACCTCAGGTACATAAGGAGTTTGTTAAGGCAAAAAAAATATTGTCGGATCTTTACAACTATCTTTTAAAAAACGATCAAATACTAAAGGAGAAGCTTGCAGACATGGAAATGCTGGCCATCTATGACTTAGAACAATCTAAAGAACGTGTGGTTTGCGACTTGATTGCGAGTATGACCGATAGATATGCTCTGAAGCTTTACGAAGAAATTTTCTTCCCCATGCCTATTGTCTAACCAATATAGTGCCTGATGTTCTTACCTGTGGAAAAAATAAAATCTCAATATAATAAATATTCAGTTTTTATGGGCAAATTAAAAACACTTTACGCTGCCATGGATCAAAAATACAATGAGACTGCCGACTATTATGGATTCCATTGCAAAAGCTGTAAAGACAATTGCTGTCTTACCCGTTTTTATCACCATACTGTTTTAGAATATTTCTATATCTTATATGGTTATAATACGCTTGAATCTGACCGGCGGATTAAGGTGAAAAACATGGCGCTTGAGGTGTGCAGAAAGACTGACGAGGCTGACAAAAGAGGTGCGGCAATACGAATCATGTGCCCCCTGAATTTTGACGGTTTATGCATACTATATGATTATCGGCCCATGATATGCAGATTGCACGGCATTCCCCATGAGCTGCAAAAGGCGGATCATAGTGTGGTTTACAGCCCGGGATGTGAGAGTTTTACTCAACAGGCTGAATCAAAGAAATATTATAAATTCGACAGGACTCCTTTTTATATAAAAATGGCTGAACTTGAAAATGAGCTGAGGCATGTAGCAGGCATTAATCAAAAATTAAAAATGACTGTAGCGCAGATGCTGATTGAGGGCTTATGAAATATGTAGATACTGATGATTTTGACAAGCTGCCCGGCATACGGCTTGAAAAGAATGATATTTTTTCATTTCATTGTCATCCGGAGCTTTCCTGTTTTAATCAATGCTGCCGCAATTTAAATCTTTTTTTATATCCATATGATGTCATCAGGCTTAGGAAGCGGTTATCCATTACTTCGGATCAGTTTATTGACAGATATGTAAATATTATTTTGCGTTCCGGGAATTATTTTCCTGATGTGCTGCTGCAGATGTCAGACAACAAGGAAATGGAATGTCCTTTTTTAACCGGGTCAGGATGCTCTGTTTATCCTGATCGTCCCGATGCCTGCCGCACTTTTCCAATAGAACAGGGGCTTATGTATGATGCTGAAATAAAAAAGAAAACTCCTGTATCTTTCTTCAGGCCTCCTGATTTTTGCATGGGTCAATACGAAAGCAAAGAGTGGACAACCTCATCATGGGCAGAAGATCAGGGCGCTGTTGTTTATAATAAAATGACAGCATTATGGTCGGAGGTAAAAAGCATGTTTCAAAGTGACCCATGGGGCAGCGAAGGCATGGACAGCCCAAGAGGTAAGATGGCATTTATGGCCACTTATAATATTGATCAGTTTCGAAATTTTGTATTTAAAAGCACCTTCCTGAAAAAATACAGGATAAAACCGGAGATTCTAAGAAAAATCAAAAAAGATGACGTGGAACTTATGAAGCTGGGTTTCAAATGGGTAAAATTTTATATTTGGGGCATTAAAACCAAATATATTACTCAAAGATGACATGTATATGAAGCCTATACCACACCTTTTGGCATGGGCATGACCTTTTCACTGCCAAGAGTATAGCCGCCATCAAGTTTAAGCAGGCTGCCGGTCATAAATGGAGCATCCTTTATTATAAATTTTACAGACTTAACAACATCATCAATCCTGCCTGTCCGTTCCAGCAGGGTATGATCAATGACTGACTGCTTTTGTTCTTCTGAAAGAAGCCCCCATCCCCTTGTCTTGTCTCCATGACGTGTTTCAACTATGCCTAACATTATTTCATTAACCCTTACATCCGGCGCACCGATTCGAGCCCATGTCTCGGTTAAAAGAGATACTGCCCTGTTTGCTGCGGCATACCCATCATTGAATATATAGCTGGCAGGTCCGCATCTTCCAACGATTCCAGCAATGGAAGAAAGGTTTATAACAATGCCATTTCCTGATTTTTTAAGATAAGGAAGGGCTGAATTAAATATCCACCATTTTGCACGAAGTGTTGTGGCTATCTCCATATCCCATTGCTTTTCTATATATTGCCCGTGAACGACAGGCCATCCTCCTCGTTCGATGTTGTTTATCAGGATGTCCAGACGGCCGAAATTATCAATTACCTTTTTTATAAGTCCTTGAATTTTTGCTGTTTCCAGAAGATTTGTTTTTACAATCAGATGATCTTTTCCTGTTTTTGCAAGATCTTTTTTTAATTCATCAAGACTTTCTTCCCAGTCATAATAATTGAATACAACCTTTGCGCCTTCGTCTGCAAGAGCGAGACCTATTCCCTTCCCAATGCCTTTTATGCCTCCAAGTACAAGGGCTACCTTATTATTAATTTTCATATTATATCTTTCCTGTATTTTTATCATGAATACTGTGAAGTGAGCCGGGATAAATAAAAAACGCCTGTTTTACCCATTCCATGCCGAGTTTTAACAAGGCAACATCATCGTTTTTTACTGCATCCAGAGTGCTTGTATTAATATTAAGGCCTTTTAATATTCCTTTTTCAAATATCTGGTTTCTGAATGTATCAAGATCATAACATGCAGTGCTGAAAATCTTTTGAGCCTTTTTATCAATACTGCCAGAAATTAGACGGTTTTTTAAGCTGATAATATCCATTAGCATGTCATTCATCTTATTATATATGTCAACTCCCTGATTTTCTATCCATTCCCGAACAGTCTGTGTATGTCCACAGTTGAAACCAAGGCAGTGAGGTTCTTTTATAAGCATATATTGTTCAGCAATATCACCTGTTTCTCTGGACTTGCTTAGAATGCGGACAAGAGGGTACATTCGGCACGATGAAGGCCTGTCTTCATAAACGCTGCATCCTGAAGGAGTAACAAAAGGACATTTGTATTTTGAATCATAACGCATTTTCAGCGAAATAACCGGAAGCCCTGATTCCGGCCCTATGTGCATTGAGGTATATTTTTCCAGAAAGATATCAGATGGGATGCCGAACCGATTTTTGAGGCGCAGGATATCGTATGGAGTTAAAAACTGGTTAAGATCCCGGCAGCATTGATTGAAACATGAAACAGTTTCAGAGCATGAAAACCTGAAGGTATCATCTATCAAAAGAGGGGTCGTATATTTTGACATTTTTATTCCAATGCTTTGTTATGAAAAATTGTAACCATATAAATCAACAGATCTTCATATGGAATTAGAGTTTTATGAGGTAGCATTTTTATCTTGCATGTCAACATAAAATTTTGGTTTTTGGTTCAATTTTTTTGGTTGTAAATCCCATATATTGTATTGAGACTTTTATTGATGTCCAGATATGCTGAATTTTTTTTTCGCTGTAATTAATCGTAGTTTTTGTAATCTTGTTTATTCAAAAGTTCTTGACAAACAAAATGCTGAATGATATTAAACGTGTTTATTTCTATATAAAATATCTTGTTGATTTTATAGGATATATTTCAAATTTTCAATCTAACGACATTTTGTTTTTATTGAGAATAATTTCCGTAAATATTAATTTTTTAATACGGTCGAATGTTTGACTTTTTGAGCCGTTATCTAGAAGGGAGGTGCAAAAAAAAGCTAAAGTCATATCTAAGGAAAATTAACCGAAGTTTAATTCCAACAATACTTACAAAGCAAAATCAGGAGGTATATTAATGCCAAGTTTTGTAATTCAAGAGAAATGTGACGGTTGCAAGGGCGGGGATAAAACAGCCTGCATGTACATTTGTCCAAACGACCTTATGGTCTTGGATCCTAATGCTATGAAGGCTTATAACCAAGAGCCTAATCAGTGCTGGGAATGTTTTTCATGCGTAAAGATTTGTCCTACTCAGGCAATCGAGGTTAGAGGTTATTCCGACTTTGTGCCTCTGGGAAGCAGCGTAATGCCTATGCTGGGAACAGAGGATGTCATGTGGACATGCAAGTTCAGAAACGGACTTGTTAAACGGTTTAAATTCCCAATTCGTACTACTCCTGAAGGAACCGCTAATGCTTATACGGATCTGAAAGCAAAAGATCTCGACAGTGAACTTCTTGCGACGGAAGAGGCAGATGGGCTTGTTTATAAAGCACCGGAAACTGTTTAAATCGGGATATATATTCTTAAGAACCAGTAACTGACAAATTTATGAATTATATTTTAAGGAGGATGTAATATGGCATTACCGAATAAAGTTTTGGGTGAACTCAAAGCCGTAAGAGATCCGGAAGTTGAAGAGCGAGAAGTTGATATTCTGATCGTGGGCGGTGGAATGGCCGCGACAGGCGCTGCTTTTGAAGCAAAGAAATGGATGTCTGATGGTCAGACCGTTTTGCTGTGCGACAAAGCTGCCATGGAGCGCAGTGGTGCTGTTGCTCAGGGGCTGTCGGCAATCAATACATATATCGGCGAAAACGCAATTGAGGATTATGTTCGTATGGTCCGCAACGACCTTATGGGAATAGTCCGTGAAGACCTTATCTTTGACCTTGGAAATCACATCGATGATTCTGTCCATCTGTTTGAGGAATGGGGCCTTCCGATGTGGAAAAAATCAGCAGAAGGCAAAACCCTTAACGGCAAAAAGGGCATGTCTATGGGTACGTTAAAGTCAGGCGCTGCACCTGTTCGTACGGGTAAATGGCAGATCATGATCAACGGCGAATCTTATAAGAGAATCGTTGCCGAAGCCGCTAAACTGGCTCTTGGAGATGAAAACATTTTAGAGCGTATTTTTATTGTTGAGCTTTTACTTGACGCCAACAAAGAAAACCAGGTTGCAGGCGCGGTTGGTTTTTCCGTGCGTGAAAACAAGGTTTACATCATCAAGTGCAAGACCATGCTGGTGGCATGCGGCGGCGCAGTAAATATCTATCAGCCTCGTAGTGTTGGTGAAGGTATGGGCCGTGCATGGTATCCTGTATGGAATGCCGGCTCCACATACACCATGTGTATGAAAGTAGGTGCCGAGCTTACCATGATGGAAAACAGATTCACCCCAGCACGTTTTAAGGATGGTTACGGTCCTGTTGGCGCATGGTTCCTGTTGTTTAAGGCCAAAGCATTAAACGGACTCGGTGAAAATTTCGCCGCAAGCGATGCCGCCAAGGCAGAGCTGGCAAAATATGCTCCTTATGGAACTGCCGCGGTTACACCGACCTGTCTCAGAAACCATTTGATGCTGTTTGAGATGAAGGCAGGCCGAGGTCCGATTATGATGGACACTGTTACGGCCCTTGCCGCTCTTGCCGCTAAACTGGACAAGAAAGAGCTTAAGAGTCTTGAATCAGAGGCATGGGAAGACTTCTTAGACATGACATGCGGGCAGGCCAACCTCTGGTGCGCTCAGAACTGCGAACCTGAAAAGAAAAATTCCGAGATTATGCCGACCGAGCCGTACCTGCTTGGATCACATTCAGGCTGCTGCGGTCTCTGGACATCAGGCCCGGATCTTGACTGGGTTCCTGATTCATATAAGGTTAAAGCTGCTAACGGCAAAGTTTACAACCGCATGACCACTGTTGACGGTCTGTTTACCGCAGGCGACGGCGTCGGCGGCTCAGGACATAAGTTCTCATCTGGTTCTCATGCTGAAGGACGTATGGCTGCCAAGGCTATGGTAAAATTTGTTCGCGATAATGCTGATTTTACGCCCGCAATAAGCCAGACGAGCCAAGAGTTGGTTGATATGATTTACAAGCCGGTAAGAACGTATATGGATAATTGTGAATATACTACTGCCGTTGATATTAACCCGAATTATCTGAAACCTGAAGGAATGGCTTTCCGTCTTATGAAGGCTACCCACGAATACGGTGCCGGTACAGCTACTTTCTATCAGACCAGCACTAAATCTCTTGAGATTGTTATGGATCTGCTTCAGGTAATGCGCGAAGACTGCGATAAACTGGCAGCCGGCGATCTTCATGAGTTGATGAGATGCTGGGAAATTTTTCATCGTATCTGGACTGTTGAGTCTCATCTGCGTCACATCCAGTTCCGTAAAGAAACGCGTTATCCTGGATTCTACTATCAGAGCGATTATCCTGGCCAGGATGATGAGAACTGGTTCTGCTTTACTAATTCAAAGTATGATCCAAAAGCTGGAACATGGGATACATTTAAGAGGGATTACATCAAAATTATTCCTGATTAATCGAAAATTCGGCTGTTTTTAGTCGAAATAAGCTACCTCCAGGCGTTATAAAACGCCTGGAGGTTTTTATTAATAATAGCTTGTATTTAGGGTTAAGAGTTAAGGTTGAGTCGAAAATTGTTTTCTATTCTTAACTTTTAGTCTACGGAGGGATAGCATGGCAGAAGACAAAGCAGCCCCTGTCAGCAAAAGCATTATGGTCGTTGGAGGAGGAATAAGCGGGTTGACCACATGCTTAGAAGCTGCTGAAGTGGGGTACGAGGTGTTCCTGGTCGAAAAAAATCCTTATCTGGGCGGAAGAGTGGCACAGCTAAATCAGTATTTTCCCAAGCTTTGTCCCCCGTCCTGCGGTCTTGAGATTAATTTTAGAAGAATAAAAGACAATCCAAAAATAACTGTATTGACATTAGGAGAAGTTGAAAAAGTCGATGGTTCTCCAGGCAATTATGACGTAACAATAAAGCTGAATCCAAGATATGTTAACGAAAATTGTACAGTATGCGGAGACTGTACAGATGTCTGTCCTGTTGAAAGAAACAATGCTTTTAACTTTGATATGGACAAGACAAAAGCTATTTACAAACCCTTTGAAATGTCTTTTCCAATGCGCTTTGTTATTGATTCGTCTGTCTGCAAGGGTTCTGACTGTGGTAAATGCGTGGAAGCATGTAAATATAATGCAATTGATCTTAATGCAGATGTAAAGACTTTAAATTTAAACGTAGGAGCTATTGTCTGGGCTACAGGTTGGGAGCCTTATGATGCTGCAAAAATAGATAATCTCGGGTTTGGGAAATATGATAATATTATTACAAATATGATGCTGGAAAGGCTTGCATCACCTAACGGGCCTACAAAGGGTCAGATTTTACGTCCTTCAGACAGTAAGCAACCGGAGAGTGTTGTCTTTGTCCAGTGCGCTGGTTCAAGGGATGAAAATCACCTTACTTATTGTTCCTATGTTTGCTGTATGGCTTCACTTAAACATGTCACTTATATAAGAGAGAGGTATCCTGATGCTAAAATATATATCTTTTATATTGATATCAGGACTCCAGGCTACAGGTATGAGAAGTTTTATAAAAAAATCAAAGAGGATAAAAATGTCTTTTTTATAAAAGGCAAGGTTGCAGAAGTTAATGAAAATCCGGATTCCAAAAATATAACCGTGATTGCAGAAAATGCTGTGACAGGTGAAAAGATTAAGCAGGAAGCAGAAATGGTTGTCCTTGCAACTGGTATGCAACCGACAGCTAAAAACATCAAACTCCCGGCTGATCTTAAATACAATGAAGAAGGTTTTATTATTAACGATTTTGAAAAGGGTGGCATGTTTGCTACAGGATGTGCAAACAAGCCTGCAGACGTAGTATCATCGAATCAGAATGCAACCGGTATGGCTCTTAAAGCCATTCAAACCCTTGTGAGGAGGTAGGAATCCATGGATAAAAAGTACGGAGTATATATCTGCACAGGCTGTGGAATCGGGGATGCCCTTGACATAGAGGGTTTGTGCGGAGTGCCCAAAGAAGAGGGGCTTGGAGTTAAAACCCATCCTTTTCTCTGCGGGAAAGAAGGCGTTGAGTTAATAAAAAAAGATATTGCGGACGAAGGGATAAATACTCTCGTTATTGCGGGATGTTCACGACGTGTTAATTTTGACGTGTTTGATTTTGAAGGATGTATTGTTGACAGGGTAAATTTAAGAGAACAGGTTGTATGGTCACATCCAAGGTCAAAATATCCGGCTCTTACTGAAGAACAAAAAGACGATGGAGAGCATTTTGACAGCCTTCAAATGCTGGCAGAAGATTATATTAAAATGGGGATGGCAAAGGTTAAGAAAATCGATCTGCCGGAACCTTCCATACTTGAAACAATCAGCAAAAAAATTCTCGTTATTGGCGGTGGAATAACAGGCATAACTGCGGCCATAGATGCTGCAAAGGCCGGCTATGACGTGGCTATAGTTGAAAAGGAGGCATCACTGGGAGGATATGCGGCTAAACTCCGCAGTCAACTTCCGGTTGAAGGTCCCTTTGAAGACCTTATCCCAACAGTAATTGAAGCAAAAATAAAAGAAGCAGAATCTTACCCTAGCATCGAGATTAAAACAGACACAATAGTTGCCCGAATTGCCGGTCAGCCAGGTGAATTTACCGTGACCTTGAAGAAACCAGGCGAAAAAACCGAGTTTGATGTTCCCTTTCCACTGCCTGATGAAATGAAGGTTGATGAAAAAGGCAAAGAGCTTGATGTAGACCAGCTTGCAGAAGTTTACAAGGAATTTAACAAGGGTAAAAATGATATTTTAACCCTTGATCCCAATGGAGAAAAATTCGGAGCAGTGGTTCTTGCCGCAGGCTGGAGAGGAGATAAGCTCGAAGGCAATGCTTTTGCTCATCTGGGTTTTGGCAAACTGCCCGATGTTGTAACAAACTGCCAGTTTGAGGAAATGGCCTCAAAAGGCAGAATAACAAGACCTTCAGACGGAAGTGAAGCCAAATCAGTTGTGTTTATTCAAAGTCCCGGCAAAGGGGATGACGACAGCGATTTTGATTATACTGGTTCGATTACAAGCCTTGTATCACTTAAACAAGCAAAATATGTGCGTGAAGATTATCCTGATGACGGCAAGGCCTATATTTTTTATCAGCATATGCGGACACCCGGACTGCAGGAAAACTTTTACAAGAGTATTCAGCAGGATGTGGGTATTTTTCTGACAAAAGGAAGTGTAGTCAGTGTTTCTAAGAATGGAGATGGACTTATTGTTGAGGCAGATGACACTCTGCTTGGCGAGAAGATTCAAGTAAAAGCTGATATGGTAGTTCTGGCTTCAGGTATGGTCCCTGCAACTGCGGATGATCCTGTTGTTAATTTAGCCTACAGGCAGGGGCCTGGTTTTCGTGACAACGCGCTTTTTAACGACTATGCTGATTCAAATTTTATCTGTTTCCCATATGAAACACAGAGGACAGGTGTTTATGCTGCTGGATGCATCAGGCGCAGCATGACAATTGAAGAATCTATGGAAGATGCCACAGGCGCAGCCTTGAAAGCTATTCAGTGTCTTGAATCAGTGGATAGAGGGGTGTCCGTTCATCCAAGGTCCGGCGATATGACATTCCCAGACTTTTTCTTCCAGAGATGTACTCAATGCAAGAGGTGTACAGAAGAATGTCCCTTTGGAGCATTAGATGATGATGAAAAGGGAACGCCAAAACCTAATCCAACGCGGTGCAGGCGTTGTGGGACCTGTATGGGCGCATGCCCTGAGCGTATTATCGGTTTTGCTGACTACAACATTGACAGCATCGGTTCAATGGTCAAGGCAGTAGGAATTCCTTCTGAAGATGACTACAGCGAACCACCTTTGAGAATACTCGGGCTGGTTTGTGAAAATGATGCGTATCCTGCCCTTGATATAGCCGGTATGAACAGGCTTACCTATTCTGCCGATGTCCGGTTTATTCCAGTCAGATGCCTTGGTTCTGTTAATGTAATCTGGATAAAGGACGCTCTTTCACAGGGTATGGACGGTATTTTTCTCCTTGGCTGTAAACATGGAGATGATTACCAGTGCCATTTTGTTAAAGGCAGCGAACTTGCAAATATAAGAATGAAAAAAATAGGTGATGCACTGGCAAGTCTTGCTCTTGAAGAAGAGCGTGTGGCCCAGTTTGATATCGCAATTGACGAATATGATAAAATTCCAGGCATTATAGATTCCTTTGTGGAAGTAATTGAGGGCGTTGGTCCAAATCCTTTCAAGGGGTTCTAAGGAAACTGATCGAGTGGTCGAGTAGTCAGGCAGCTGTTAGACTAATCAACCACTCGATTACTTGACTAATTAAAAAATTAAGTTTACAAGTTCATTCATTGAAATTTGACCGTCAAATTTTCAATTTTGTTCAATTTTGATTCATAATTAAAAAGTATACTTAAGCCTGACGCTGACACAAAGTGAAGCAGCAGTGCCTAATTGAGCAAAAGGGATGTTTTGCAAAGGTCTCAAAACGGCTAATATAGAGGAGGTAGCAGTATGGCGGATAAATACCTGGTTGAGCCTGATGTTGACTTTATTAAAGAGGTGATCGGGCTTGGGGGAGATTCACTGAAGAAGTGTTTTCAATGCGCAACCTGTTCAGTGGTTTGTCCAATTTCCCCGGATAATAAGCCCTTTCCAAGGAAAGAGATGATTGCCGCATCATGGGGGTTGAAGGATAAATTGGTCGGCAGCCTTGATATCTGGTTGTGTCATAATTGCGGTGATTGTTCTACCATGTGCCCGCGTGGCGCAAATCCAGGTGATGTGCTGGGAGCCATCCGTTCTTATGCGATCTCAGAATATGCAAAGCCAAAATTCATAGCAAAAGCCGTGAATGACCCAAAGAAGTTACCTGTACTTTTGGGGATACCTGTGGTTGTTTTTCTGGTACTTGGTTTTATTACAGGTCTGCTTGATTTTACCCCGGGTGGAGATGAAATTGTTCATTCGCATTTCTTTTCTTCATGGCTTGTAGATATGATATTTGTTCCACTTTCAATATGGGTTGTTGTTATTTTTGGAATAGGTCTTAAAAGTTTTGTCAATGATATGCATAAAAATGCTGTACTCGAAGGCAAGACAGATAAGAAGACACTTGAAATTGGCGGTCTTGTCCGGGCAATGTTTACTGTTTTGCCGACAATTTTAAAACACAACAAGTTTACAGAATGTAGTGAAAATAAAGAACGGGCTACTGCTCATTTAATGGTGTTCTATTCATTTATCGGGCTTTTTATAGTAACATCCATATTTTTTGTTGTGCTTTATGTTTTTCAAATTCATGGTCCTTATTCTCAGCTTAACCCTGTTAAATGGCTTGCAAATATCAGTGGCGTTGCCCTTGTCATTGGAAGCGCTTTGATGATAAAAAGTCGTATGGCCAAAAAAGATCAGGTGAGCAGTTATAAAGACTGGTATCTGCTATGGCTTGTTTTTGGTCTTGGTGCAAGCGGTATGCTGACAGAGATGACAAGGCTGGCAAATATAGCGAGCCTTTCTTATCCCTTATATTTTATTCATCTTATTCTTATATTCAACCTGTTTATGTTTCTGCCATTTTCAAAACTGGCTCATCTTGTATACAGAACGGTTGCAATGGCATATGGTGAATATGGTAACAGGTAAATATATTTTATAATAAAAAGAAAAAATCAAATGTATTTTGATTTTAACAGTGGATTAGTAATAAAAGTGACTTAACAAAAAAAAGGAGAATAAATCAATGTCAAAATTAGTACCACCACATGGAGGAAAAGGGTTAGTTTGTTGCCTGCTTGAAGGAGCTGCACTTGAGGCAGAGAAGAAAAAAGCAAAAGGTTTAAAGACCATTCCCATTTCGGGTCGTGCAAATGGTGACCTTATTATGATGGGTATTGGTGGATTCAGTCCGTTAAACGGTTTTATGAAAAAGGCTGACTGGAAAAGCGTTTGCGAAAATTTTCTTCTCACAGACGGCACATTCTGGCCTGTACCTGTAACGCTTTCTGTTACAAAGGAAGATGCCGACAGTATTAATGAAGGTGATGAAGTTGCTCTTCAGAATAAATCCGGAGAGATCATGGCCACCATGAAGATCACTGAAAAGTATGCAGTAACTGAGGCTGATAAAAAGTGGGAATGTGAAAAAGTTTACAAGGGTACTGGCGAAGATTCTGCAGATGATAAATTCTGGGAACTTGCTCCTGAAGACCATCCCGGCGTTAAAATGGTTCTGAATCAGAAAGATTACTGCCTGGCAGGTCCTGTTAAAGTATTAAGTGAAGGTGATTTTCAGGAAAAATTTCCTGGCACTTATATGACTCCGAAGCAATCGCGAGCCATTTTTGACGAAAGGGGATGGAGCACGGTCGCAGCTCTCCAGCTCAGGAACCCTATGCATCGGTCACATGAGTATCTTGCAAAGATTGCCTGTGAGGTTTGTGACGGCGTGTTCATTCACTCCCTGATCGGTTCACTGAAGCCCGGCGATATTCCCGCGGATGTACGTATCGAATGCATCAAAAAACTTATTGATGGTTACTTTGTTAAAGATAATATCGTTCAGGGCGGGTATCCGCTTGACATGCGTTATGCAGGCCCGAGAGAAGCTCTGCTTCATGCTACTTTCAGGCAGAACTACGGCGTTAACCGGATGATTATTGGCCGCGATCACGCTGGTGTTGGTGATTTTTACGGACTGTTTGAAGCACAGGAGATCTTTGACATAATTCCAACTCCGGATGATCCCGGGAAAAGACTTCTTTGTGAACCATTAAAAATTGACTGGACTTTCTATTGCTTTAAGTGTGACGGCATGGCATCACTCAGAACCTGCCCGCATAATAAAGAAGATCGTGTTATTCTTTCAGGAACAAAGCTTCGCAAGGCGCTTTCCGAGAATGCGGAAGTCCCTGATCATTTTGGTCGTGAAGAGATATTGGTAATTCTTCGCAAATATTACGAAGGCCTTACCGAAAAAGTTGAAATTAAGATGCAGAAAGCCGCGTCTGGCGAAAAAATGAAATAAAAAATTAACCATATAAGACTTTTCTTAATAAAAAAGGAGACAGCAAATGCTGTCTCCTTTTTTAATGCTTTAAAAAACTGGCGGAGAGACAGGGATTCGAACCCTGGGTGGAACTTTCGCCCCACACTCGCTTAGCAGGCGAGCGCCTTCAGCCGACTCGGCCATCTCTCCATAAGTTTAAGTGCCTAAAGTATATTAAAATGAGCTAAAGTGCCTAAAGTTATTGTACGCCTTCGGCGTGCTAATTGATAATCCAAAGCTACAGAAGTTTGCCCCTCGTGCATTGATGGCTTAAGGAACATATAAAATGGCAGAATTCCTTAACTTTAGGCACTTTAATATACCTTAGCTCACTTTAGGCACTTTTTGCCTATGTATTCTATGGCGGAGGGAGTAGGATTTGAACCCACGGAGCTTTGACACTCAACGGTTTTCAAGACCGCCGCCTTAAACCACTCGGCCATCCCTCCTTAATTTAAGAATAAATACCATATTTAATTGTTACAGGTCAATATTTAAGTTCCCTAAAATATCATTGCTTATTGACATGCTATGTTTTTTATGATTTGAAATTTTTTTGTAGCTCTATTGAAATATTATAATAAATAGTTTTTGTTTTCTGGATGCACTTTTGTAACAATAAAAAAAACTGAAAGGTCAACAATGAAACAGGAATATTCCATTTTTAACAATAACAAAACAAACGAGTTGATAATTAGAGAATCTGTAGAAACAAGTAAAGAAATACTTTCACTTGTATGCGAAGAAAAATACAATAGTGATGACATAAAATCAGCCATTGCAAAAGGCAGTAATTATTTGATTGCTGTATTAAGAACAAAAAATATGTGTCCTGTAGAATTGTATGCAATTCAGTTGGCTGCATTAATTACAGAGATGTATAAAAATAAAAACGAACAATCTGTTAAACTTTTCTTTGATGATGCTGCATCGTTTTCAAAAGAACGGGAAGATTTTCTGAATTTAGAAGATGTTGAAGAGAAGGGGCCTGATCCTGATGAATTAATCGAGGATAATAATTTTGATAAGAGCAAAATATTAAAGAATAATTTTTCTATTAAAATAGCAGATGATGATGCGGGTGATGATGAGATTGATTTTGAAGAAGAGGTTTAGCGCTGGCAGATGGTACTTGCCGGGCCGGTTAATCCGCCTGAGGCAGATCGTCTTTCGAGACCTTTGCAAAACACCCACTTTTGCCCAATTTCTGCGTCAGGCTCAAATTTCAATCCTCGAAATATTCAATATATTCCTGTGGTTGAAATCTTCGCCTTCCTTGAACTTAAACAAAATTGAGCATTTTTCAAAGGTCTCCTTTTTTGAACTTGAACGAAATTGAGTATTTTCAAATACTTCTATGCCTGTAAATATAAAAGACAAATTTTCTTATGGCCTGAGATTTTCATAAGGTTTCCAAATAGAATCTTTAAAATAATCTATTGACATGTGTTTATTATAATATTAAATAATACCAAATAATTTTAGTTAAATAACTATTATTACTTTTTAGTTCTTAATAGTTATTTTTAGCCGGAGACATAAAAGCAAATTTATGCATAATTATAATAAGAGTTTAATCAGCCTGCCAGACATAAAGCTAATCGATAGATATAAGCGCTGTTTGAACTATTTGCGCATATCTATTACTGATCGTTGTAACCTGCGATGCATATACTGCGTTTCTGATGATTTAGACAAGCGTCTTTTTCATAAAGAAATTTTGAGATATGAAGAGATACTTCGTCTTGTAAGAATAGGTGTTCGCCTTGGTATATCCAAGATTCGAATCACTGGCGGAGAGCCGCTTATACGAAAAGGGGTTTTTGATTTCCTGAAAGAACTTGGTAACATAAAAGGTATTGAGGATATTTCCATAACGACCAACGGTGTTCTGCTGAAAGATAATGTTGAAAAGATTAAATCAGCTGGTATCAAAAGAATCAATATCAGCATGGATACATTAAGCAGAAAAAAATACAGGGAAATAACAGGCCATGACATGTTCGATCAGGTCTGGGAAGGTATAAAAGCAGCCCATGATGCAGGTTTTGACCCAATAAAAATCAATGCCGTTGTTCTAAACGGAATAAATGATGATGAGTTAATAGATATCGCAAGGTTATCTTTTTCTTATCCTTTCCATATCCGGTTTATTGAATATATGCCAATAGGGAGTCCCAGTGTTAATAACATAAGCAAACAACTGCTTACTCCTGAAATAAAAGAACGCATCAAAGAATTGGGTGAATTAATTCCTGTTAAAAGGGGTTTTAATGATGGCCCTGCCAGACGATATAAGTTTAAAGGCGCAAAAGGGGAAATTGGCTTTATTACCGCAATAAGCTGCGATTTCTGTAGTCAGTGCAACAGGTTAAGATTAACGGCAAGTGGCAAGCTGCGAGCCTGTCTTTTGTCAGATTATCAGGAGGATCTTAAAGGCCCTCTGAGGAAAGGATGTCTTGACAGCGATCTGGCTGATGTTTTTCTGAAAGTTGCAAAAAACAAACCAGCCAGTCATAACATTGCCAGCCATCAGCCGGGCGAAGTCGCAGGGCAGATGTCGGCAATTGGTGGGTAATATTTTTCAATATTAACCTAAACTTAACAAGGAGGTATGGTTTATGAACGTAACACGAAGGGAGTTTATCCAGATTACTGGTGCTTCGGCAGCCGGTCTTGCGGTAAGCAGCCTTGGGTTTGACCTTTCACCGGTCAAAGCTCATGCGCAGATGCTCAAGACAAAGTATGCCAAAGAGACCACCACGATCTGCTGCTATTGCGCGGTAGGATGCGGAGCTATTGTGCATACCAGCAAGAAAGGCGACGGTCGTGTCATCAACATCGAAGGTGATCCGGATCATGTAATCAGCAGGGGTTCGCTTTGTTCAAAAGGTGCTTCAATCTCTCAGCTTACTGAGAATGAAAACAGGCTTGTTGAACCTATGTACAGAGCACCATATGCTAAAGAGTGGAAAACGGTTTCATGGGACTGGGCACTTGGCGAGATTGCCAAAAGAGTTAAAAAGACAAGGGATGCGGCATTTGAGCACAAAAATGCCAAAGGTCAGGTGGTAAACAGAGTGGCAGAACCTATTGTTTCTGTTGGAAGTGCTGCCATGGACAACGAAGAGTGCTGGATATATCAGGCACTTATGCGTGCTTTAGGGCTTGTTTATATTGAACATCAGGCACGTATCTGACATAGCGCAACTGTTGCGGCTCTGGCAGAGTCGTTCGGACGTGGCGCAATGACCAATCACTGGATTGATATTAGAAACAGTGACTGCATACTGATTATGGGAAGTAATGCTGCAGAAAATCATCCTATATCATTTAAGTATGTTACAGAAGCACAGAGAAGAGGGGGAATAGTTATTAATGTTGACCCCAGGTTTACCAGAACATCAACAAGGGCAGACATATACACCTCTCTGCGTTCAGGCACGGATATTGCCTTTCTTGGTGGCATGATAAAGTATATAATGGACAATAAGCTCTATAATAAAGAGTATGTGGCCAATTATACAAATGGTGGTTTTGTAGTTGGAAAGGCTTTTAGTTTCAAAAACGGTCTTTTTGCCGGTTATAAGGTCAATGATATAGGGCCGTTACGTGGAAGCTATGACAAAAAGAAGTGGGCTTTTGAAATGGACGCAAATGGTGTCCCAAAGATAGACCACTCTTTAAAGAACAGCCGTTGCGTAACGAATCTTTTAAAGAAACATTACAGCAGATATAATACCAAGCTGGTTTCCAAGATTACCGGAACCCCGGAAGCTGATCTCCTTAAGGTTTACAAAGCTTATGCTGCTACCGGCGCTACAGGAAAAGCCGGTACATCCATGTACGCCATGGGATGGACACAGCATACTGTTGGAGTTCAGAATATCCGGTCAATGGCAATAATACAGCTTCTTTTAGGTAATATGGGTGTTGCAGGCGGTGGTATTAATGCTCTGCGAGGTGAATCAAATGTTCAGGGCTCCACAGATCAGTGTCTGCTCTGGCACATATGGCCAGGTTATCTCAAGAGCGCAAGGGCATCAAACACATCTCTTGCCGCATATAACAAAAAGTGGACTCCCAAAAGCAATGATCCGCTTTCAGCCAACTGGTGGCAGAATTATCCCAAGTATTCAGTCAGTCTTTTAAAATCGTTCTTTGGCGACAAGGCCACTAAAGCAAACGATTTTGGTTATGACTGGATGCCTAAGGTTGATGACGGGAAAGATTACTCCTGGTTGACCCTTTTTGATGAAATGTACAAGGGTAATGTAACAGGATTTTTTGCGTGGGGTCAGAATCCAGCCTGTAGTGGAGCTAATTCCAATAAAACACGTAAGGCCATGGAAAAAGTTGACTGGATGGTCAATGTCAATATTTTTGACAATGAGACCGGCTCATTCTGGAGAGGCCCTGGCATGAATCCTTCTACAATCAAGACTGAAGTTTTTATGCTTCCGGCATGTGTATCTGTTGAAAAGGAAGGCAGTATTACCAACAGCGGCAGATGGATGCAGTGGCGCTATCAGGGTCCGAAACCGCTTGGAAACAGCCTTTCTGACGGCGATATAATTATGGAATTAGGCAATAAGATTAAAGAGCTTTATAAAGAAGGCGGTGCATTCCCGGAACCAATATTAAATCTTAAATGGGATTATGTGACAGACGGCCTTTATGATCCTCACAAGGTAGCCAAGGAAATAAACGGCTACTACCTTGAAGGCCCAAAGAAGGGGAAATTAGTAGAGTCTTTTAGTAAACTTAAAGCTGATGGTTCAACCTCATCTGCAAACTGGCTTTACTGCAACAGCTACACGGAAAAAGGCAACATGTCCGCGAGACGCGGTCAGAAGGATGCGCCGAACAACATCGGCCTGTATCCTGAGTTTGCATGGTGCTGGCCTGTAAACAGAAGGATTATTTATAATCGTGCTTCTGTTGATCTTAAAGGACAGCCATGGGACAAAAAAGACTGGGTTATCAGATTTGCGGGCGAGGCCAAAAACGGCAAGTATGTTTCAAAGAAATGGCTTGGAGACGTACCGGACGGTGGATGGTATCCTCTTGAGAATCCTGATGGAACAAAGAGAAAAGATGCAAAGCATCCATTTATCATGAGAAAGCACGGGCATGGACAGATATTCGGTCCTGGCCGCGCAGATGGTCCATTCCCGGAACATTACGAACCGATGGAATGTCCTGTTGAAAAGAATTATATGAGTGGTCAGCGCATGAGTCCAGTAGCGCCTGTTTATTCAACAGATGCTGATGCACATATGACATGCGATCCCAGGTTCTCGATTGTTGGTACAACATACCGTGTGTCAGAACACTGGCAGACAGGTCTCATGACACGTCCACAGCCGTGGCTGCTTGAACTTCAGCCTCAGGTTTTTGTGGAAATGAGCGAAGAACTTGCGAAATTGAAGGCAATAAAGAATGGGGAACGTGTAAAAGTTTCATCTCCACGTGGAGCTCTGGAGTGTACAGCTATTGTAACAAAGCGTTTTAAACCTTTCAAGATAGGTGGAACGATTGTGCATGAAGTTGGTATTCCATGGCATTTTGGCTGGAGATGGCCTGAAAGCGGTACAGAGGAGAGCGCGAATCTGCTTACTCCGTCAACCGGTGATCCAAATACCAGGATACCTGAATCTAAAGCCTTTATGGTTAATGTAAGCAAAATGTAGAAGGAGGTGAATTATATGAGTAAAGCATTTTTTATAGATACAACTCTTTGTACTGCCTGCAGAGGATGTCAGGTAGCCTGCAAACAGTGGCACGATCTTCCAGCAGAAATAACCAAGAATCGTGGAACTTACGAGAATCCGCCGGACCTGTCCTTTAATACATATAAGGTGGTTAGAATGCGCGAACAGGTTGTTAATGGAGACCTGAAGTGGCTTTTCTTTCCTGAACAGTGCCGTCATTGTATTGAAGCGCCCTGCCTTGAAACAGCAGGAGATTCAAGCGCCATATACAGAGATGATAAGACAGGAGCGATTATTTTTACGGCAAACACCAAGAATTTGAATAATGTCGATGAAGTAATTGAATCATGTCCTTATAATATTCCACGTAAAGCAGCTGACGGCACACTTGCCAAATGCGATATGTGCATAGACAGGGTTGAAAACGGATTGCCTCCGGCATGTGTTCAGACATGTCCGGCTGGCGCTATGAATTTTGGTGACCGTGACGAAATGTTAGCTCTTGCCAAAAAGCGTCTTGCAGAGGTTAAAAAGAAAAATCCAAAGGCAATGCTGATAGATGAAGATACTGTAAGTGTTGTCTATCTTGTGGCATATCAGCCGGATCTCTACTGTGCTAATGCAATGGCTTCAAATGCCGATTTTCTCAGCATTACAAGGCATATGGCATTAAAGCGGATGATTCGCCCGTTGACAGATTTGACTTCACGTCTGCTTTAATATAGACTGAAATTTAATTATTACAAAAAGGGGAGAAGGTTTTTTTATCTTCTCCCCTTTTATTTACAGGCTTGTATAATAAAATCTTAAAGATAGATTTTTGCACTGTAATAACAATCACTTAACCAGTAAACTGTTTTACCCTTTGACTATAAGGGAACAGGAGCGTCTATGACAGAAAAAAAACAATTTACATCGGATCAGATAGAAAGGGCTGCTGAGTCTTTAATGGATCTAAGATCGGCTTATAGAGCTATTTTAGATTTTTATAAACAAATCTTTATTGCCCAGGAAAATTCTAAAAAAGATATACACATTGATCCAATACAAATTTCAGAAGAAATGCTTTCAATAAAGGCTGATGAAGAATTTCCCCTGATAAATCTATCTGAATTCGCAATTGATGTGAAAGCATCCAGACTATTGTTAATAAAGATTTGCAATATAGTAAAAGAAACAAATGAAAATATGGCATTTACTGCCAATACTATACTAAAAGCAATTGATGATGGAGAATTTGATTCTGATTCTCTGTTTTTCGGTCTCATTAAAGAGGATGACTCTGTTTTTGAAGAAACTGCTGAAAAATATAATATCAAAAAAGTTGACCTTGGTTTTATAGTTTACAACAGCATAAAACCTTCTTTATCATTATGTGCGGAGCAACTTTCAACCCATCTTGAAAAAAACCAGCCGTGGTCAAAAGGCTACTGCCCTGTTTGCGGAAGTCATCCAAGCCTTTCTATATTTGAAGGAGAAGGTGGAGCGCGGTTTCTGCTTTGCGGTTTCTGCGGGCATAAATGGTCATCTAAAAGATTGTACTGCCCATTTTGCGACAATATGGACAGCGATACACTAGGTTATTTATACAGCGAACAGGAGGGGGAATACAGGATTGATCTTTGTGAGAAATGCAAAAAATATATTAAAACCATAGATATAAGAAAAACGAATAGAATGATTTATCCTCCCTTTGAGCAGGTTGCAACCCTGCATCTTGACATTAAGGCCGCAGAAATGGGTTTTAAAAGCGGTATAGATCCATTAGTGTAATAATTTTATTCAAAAAGATCTATCCATGACTGAAATTTTGCAGCTTTATCATGGCCGTATTGAAAAAGACTTTTCTTTATTTCTTCGACAGATTTTTCCTTTGAAGTTAAATTGTGATTTTTAGAGAAAAATTTATCTGCATAACATATTATTTTTTCTTCTATGGAGAGAGGTTCCATATTGCGTTCAGGAAGCGGCAGATTGTAATATCTTATATCTTCAATTGTTATTCCAACGCCTACATGCCGCTCACATACAAGTGCAAGTTTTAGCATTCCTTTTTTTTCCAGCAAATTTCGTCCCATATACCCGTGACATATATAAGGATGCTTGCCCCTGCAGCCAAACGCAGGGGCATTTGTAAGGAAAATGCCGATGTCATGAAGCATTGCAGCATCATTTATAAATTTAAGATCAGGATTTAAATAGGGCACTTTTTTAGCTGTATCAAGGGCTTTTTGGGCAACCTGTTTGCCATGGTGTATAAGAACTTTATATGCAATGGAGGTGCGGTCATAATAGTCGCTTATTATATCAACAGGATCCATTTTATGAAAGAAGTACCCCTTCTATGAAAGGGTCGAGCCCTCCGTTTAAGACATTGTTTACGTCGCCGACCTCAAGATTTATTCTGTGGTCCTTAACCATCTGATATGGTTGTAAAACATATGATCTAATCTGGCTTCCCCAGGCTATTTCATCCTTGTTTTCGTGCAATTCATGTATTTTTTCTTCCTGCTTATGTTTTTCAAGCTGGTAAAGCCTGGCCTTTAGAACTTTCATAGCCATTTCTTTATTTCTATATTGTGATTTTTCCTGCTGGCATTGGACAACTATTTTACTTGGAAGATGAGTAATACGTACAGCACTGCTTGTTTTGTTAACGTGTTGGCCTCCGGCGCCGCTTGCCCTGAAAACATCTATACGCAGGTCTTTATCGTCAATATCAATCCTGATTTTATTGTCTAGTTCAGGATAGACAAATACAGAGGCAAAAGAAGTATGACGTTTCCCGTTTGAATTAAATGGCGAAATTCTGACCAGTCGATGAACCCCGTTTTCAGTTTTTAAGTATCCGTATGCATATTTTCCGGCGGCTGTGAAGGTAACGCTTTTAATTCCTGCCTCATCACCCGGCTGGAAATCAATCATATTGTTTTTAAATCCTTTTCGTTCAATCCATCTTGTGTACATTCTAAATAGTATTTCAACCCAGTCCTGAGCATCGGTTCCACCTGCTCCTGCGTTAATGGAAATAATGGCGTTATTCCGGTCGTCTGGAGCGTTTAAAATAAGATCAAGTGAAAATTTCTTTATTTTTTCTGCTATATCTTTGATTTGTTGATTTGCTTCTTCAACTGTATCAATATCTGATTCTTCCTGCGCAAGATCAAGAAGGATCTTGCTTTCTTCCAGATTGTCGCAGAGTTTTTTCCACTTCTCAACTTTATTGGTAATAGATGTGCGCTCTTTTAGAATAAGCTTATTTTTCTCAGGATTATCCCAAAAATCTTTTTTTACAATCAGGCTTTCGATTTCCTCGAGCCTTTTTTCTTTGCCCGCAATGTCAAAGATAGCCTTGAATTTGTTCTAATTTCAGGGAAAGTTCCTTTATTTTCTGTTCCAGTTCTATTGACATATTATTTCCTCCATAGTGTTGTATGGTTCACGGTTTACGGTTCACAGTTCACGGTTTACAGCTTACAACTTATTATTATAAACATATTTTAATACAAAGCAAATAACAGTTACAATTACGCAGGCAATGGCAAACAGATCTCCAAAACGTGTATAAAAAGATTTCATTTGTATTAAAGGGATAGAACGTGTAATTGCTGCTTCCTCAAATAGATTAGTTTTAGCAATAACTCTGCCGGCAGGATCAATAAATCCGCTTATGCCTGTATTGGCCGACCGGATAAGTGCACGCCTGTTTTCTACTGCTCTAAATATTGACATGGAAAAGTGCTGATAAGGAGCACTTGTTAAGCCAAACCATGCGTCATTAGTTATATTTACGAGTAAATTCGCATTGTTTTTTACCATAGCTCTGGAAAGACCCGGGAATATAATTTCATAACATATCTGCAGGCCCAGGCTAAAATCATTCCATTTAATGGTTTTACCTTTGACGCCGGGTTTGAAATCGCCGACTCCTTCAACTATTTTCCCTATAAACGGCAGCCACTTATTAAAAGGTATATACTCTCCAAATGGAACAAGACGCACCTTATCATATTTTCCGCATATATTTCCATCAGGACTTATCAGGTAAGCAGTATTGTAATAATCAACAACCCCTTTTTTTGAGATAAAAGAAGGGCTGCCTATAATGAAATAACAATCTGTTTTTTTAATTGCCTTAATAATCATATTTGACAGACTTGTGTTGTATCGAAAATAAAAAGGCGTGGCAGTTTCAGGCCAGACAACAAGATCAGGTTTGTCAGATTTTGATAAAATAGAAAGATCAATATATTTTTTTGTGGTTGAGTGTTGAAAATCAGGATTCCATTTTACAGCCTGGTTAATATTTCCCTGAATAACTGCAGCAAGAATTGATGGAGATGAATCTACAAGTTTGTCAATTGAATCTATTTTCCATTTTCCATAAAAAAATACAAATGCTAAAATAAGAAAAAAAACAGTTACTGATCCAAAAGCAACCTTTCTTGTTGCAGTTTTTCTTTCACAGTTTTTTTGGGTTAAACAGGAAACTGTTAAAAAAATCGTTGTATTTGATAAGGCAATTAAAAAAGAAACACCATAAACACCTGATATATCAGAAATCTGTATAAGCAATAAGTTATTGTATTGCGAATAACCCATTATCTCCCATGGAAAGCCAAGAAAAACAAGAGACCTTATGTATTCAAACGAAACCCATAAAGCAGGAATTATAAACACGCAAATCGCAGGCCTTGAGTAACAACCCGATATAATAGCTGAAAATAGTGCAAGGTAAAGAGATAGAAAGGCGGAGGCAAGAACAAGTACAAATACGCACACCAGTAAAGGAATATTACCGTATGTATTCATTGTAGGTACAAACCAGTACAAAAGTGTAATATAGTGAACAAGCCCTGTAGTAAAACCAAGGATAAAACTTTTTTTCAGGCAAAGGTCTTTTAAGGAAAACAAAAGTGGAACAAGCGCAAACCAGGCAAGCAGACTGAGGCCCATTTTAGGGAAAGAAGCGGTAAGGAGAAGCCCGCTGAGTATTGCCATAGATAATTTTAGTTTGCTGATTTTATTAGTTTGCAATTTTAAACATCTTTTCTGGTTGTGTGCTTATACATTTTTATACATGACGGCCTGCTGCGGTTAGTTCATTTAAAATAATACTCTATCATATTTTGATGAAATAGTAAAAAGCTGCATTATGTCGCTTTGCAGCACTTGAAACCAGAATAACTTTAAACAATCAGTCTTCAGTTATGATTAATTTAATTATAGATGCCTAAGTACAAGTATTCTTAAATACGATTACGTATAATTATGGGTTCATTGTCCAATTTTCAGGAA
>CAYYMU010000007.1:20858-25487 GCA_964472445.1 uncultured Desulfobacteraceae bacterium | reverse complement strand
GACCGTGTGTCAGTTCCAGTGTGGCTGATCATCCTCTCAGACCAGCTAACCATCGTAGCCTTGGTAGGCCATTACCCTACCAACAAGCTAATGGTACGCGGGCTCATCTCCAAATAATAGCTTACATGTAGAGGCCATCTTTGATCTCAAAAACCAGGGTTTTTGAGATATTATCCGGTATTAGCCCCGCTTTCGCGGAGTTATCCCAGATTCAGAGGTAGATTACCCACGCGTTACTCACCCGTACGCCACTTTACTATCTTTAGCAAGCTAAAGAGTTCTCGTACGACTTGCATGTGTTAAGCACACCGCTAGCGTTCATTCTGAGCCAGGATCAAACTCTCCAATTAAATAAAACTTTAAGTTGCATTTGCAACAAATTTACATGAGACCTAACTCACAAGCTGTCACTATTTAGTTTTCAAAGATCAATACTAACATTCTCTGCTACAATCTGCAAAAAATGCGCTCTCTATGTTCCAAAAGAATCTTTATTAGAATGTTTATTCAATTCTGTCAAGAAGTTTTTTTCTAAATATGAAAAAATATTTAATTGAAATATCCTCTCGACGTTTTCAGACAAACAAAAAGTTTATCAGTTAATCTGAAAGGGTGTTTATATTGGTTGAAGATTGAATTGTCAAGTAACATTTTTATAAAATCTTAATATTTTATGATTTCCCCAAAAGCTCCAATATGCCACACTAAAAAGCGGTGGCCAAAATAGCTTCGCGCAATCAATTTCAATTATATTTAATATATAATTTTGATTTTATGAAAATGTTTTTTACCGGCCCTTAATAATATTTCCTTATCATTAACATCATCGTCGGTTATCAAATATTCACTTGAATTAATTCGTTTACCGTTTATATATGCTCCTCCCTGCTTTATCAGCCTTGTTGCTGCGCTTCCTGATGAGGCAAGACCCACTGAATAAAACAACTTAAAGGCAGGAATGCCTGTATGCAAACGTTCTAACTCAAAAAATGAATGGGGCACTGAAACATCATCAAAATCAGCCTCATTCCTGGGAATCGTACTTGAGGGCATTATTTCCTCTGCTACAACACGAACGCCAAAAATACTTGACGCGGCATGATAAGCCTTTATTGCCTCTTCCCGACCATGAACGAGTTGAGTGGTTTCAAAAGCAAGGACCGTTTTAGCGTTGTTTAAATAATTACCCCCCAGGCTATCAACATTTCTGATTTCATCCATAGGCAAAAATGTATAAAGCGCCAAAAAACGGGCGACATCATTATCATCAGTATTAATCCAGTACTGGTAATATTCGTATGGACTAGTCCTTTCAGGATCAAGCCAGACAGCACCTTCAACAGTTTTACCCATCTTGGCTCCGCTGCTTGTGGTAATTAATGGAAAAGTAATACCAAAAACAGTCTCCTGGCGCATTTTTCGAACAAGTTCAATGCCACTTACCATATTTCCCCACTGATCACTTCCTCCCATCTGAAGCCTGCATCCGCAGGTATCAAAAAGATTCAGAAAATCATATGCCTGTAACAGCATATAATTAAACTCAATAAAGTTCAGCCCTTCTTCTGATTCAAGACGCATTCTGTAACTCTCTGCCTTAATCATTCGATTTACACTAAAATGCCTGCCGATATCTCTGAGAAACGGTATATATTTTAATTCAGTCAACCATTCGGCATTATTTAATACAAGGGCATTCTCTTTGCTGAAATCCATAAAGAGTGATAACTGTTTTTTTATACCAAGTGCATTATCTTCAACCATTTCAGGCGTAAGCAGTTTTCGCGTTTCGGTCTTGCCGCTCGGGTCTCCAACAAGCCCTGTCCCGCCTCCTATAAGAGCTATTGGACGGTGTCCATGTCTCTGCATATGGGCAAGTGCCATTATAGGGACAAGACTTCCAATATGCAGACTAGAAGCTGTTGGATCAAACCCTATATAGCCTGTGACATTTCCTTGATTGAAATATTCAACCAGCTCTTTATCATGGGTAGTTTTTTCAACAAAGCCGCGTTCATAAAGAGTATCTATCAAATTATCCATAAAATTTACCTATTTATTTGCATATTCGACTGCTCGGGTTTCTCTAATTACAGTAACCTTGATCTGGCCGGGGAATGTTAGAGACTCTTCAATTTTTTTTGCGATATCTCTGCTCAGCAGAATAGATTCCTCATCTGTAATAACTTCGCTTTCAACTATCACCCTGAGTTCTCTGCCGGCCTGAATGGCATAAGTATTTGAAACCCCTTTAAATGAACCAGCTATTTTTTCAAGGTCTTCCAGCCGCTTAATATAATTCTCAAGAAGTTCCTTTCTTGCCCCTGGTCTTGCAGCTGAAAGCCCGTCAGCAGCCTGCACCAGAAAGTCATAGACTGAATCAGGTTGTACATCTTCATGATGAGCAGCTATAGCATGCACGACCTGTGGAGATTCACCAAATTTTTTAGCGAGCCTGGAACCGATTAAAGCATGCGACCCGTCGACCTCATGATCGACCGCTTTCCCAATATCATGCAACAAGCCAATACGTCTTGCAAGTTTTTGATTAAGCCCTAATTCAGAAGCCATAACCCCACACAAAAACCCCACTTCAACCGAATGCTGCAAAACATTCTGCGAATAACTCGTCCGAAATTTTAACCTGCCAATGGTCCTAATTAGTTCCTTATGAATTCCATGCACTTCAAGATCAAAAGCAGCCTGTTCTCCAGCCTCCTTTATCGTCGAATCAACTTCCTTTTCAACTTTTTTCACAACATCTTCTATACGTGCAGGATGTATTCGACCGTCTGATATCAACTTCAAAAGTGAAAGCCTGGCTATCTCCCTCCGTACAGGATTAAAACCTGATAATATAACTGCTTCAGGAGTATCGTCTATAATAAGATCAATACCCGTAGCAGCTTCAATGGCGCGTATGTTGCGTCCTTCTCTTCCTATTATGCGCCCCTTCATTTCATCATTGGGAAGCTGAACAACCGAAACAGTCCTTTCAGCAACAAAATCTCCTGCATATCTCTGAATAGCAGTAGCCATAATTTTTTTTGCTTTTTTATCTGCCTGTTCATTCGCTTCATTTTCTATGCGTTTAATCAGCTTCGCGCCTTCATATCGTGCTTCATTTTCCATTGCCCTTACTAAAAGCTCTTTGGCCTGCTCAGCTGTTAAACCGGAGATTTTTTCAAGATACTGACTTTGCTCTTTTATTAGTTTATTATATTTTTCCTCATTTTGCTTAACATTATCAAGCTTTGTTATTAACTCTTTTTCTTTTTTGGAAATTTCTATATCTCTGCGCTCAAACTGCTCTATTTTTCTATCAAGATTCTCCTCTTTTTGTATTAATCTTTTCTCTCTTTTTTTTAATTCAGATTGGATCTCTTTTGTTTCAGCATCAAATTCACCCTTCATGCTTAAGAGTTTGTCTTTTGCTTCGAGCTTAGCCTCTTTTATCAGTGTTTCGGATCTCCGCTCAGCATTTTTCAGCATACGTGATGCTTCTATCTCAGCAGATTTAAGCTTTTTAGATACAAACCTTTCTTTTACGCAGTAAGCAACGGCACAACCTAACATAAAACCGATGATGCCAAATAATATATTATATGTATTCATTAATACTCTCCATAAATATCTATAAAGAATCCTGACTAAAAACAGGCGTTCTATTAGTAAAGAAATTTTTTACAAAACTATAGGGTTTTTAAAGCCAATAAGATTTTATGAGGTGAAACAGAGATGAAATATTCGGGAAGAATGACCCCCGCCTAAGAGCCGTGTAAGAATTTCTTTGAGCCCAAGCTCAAAGTGGGCGCCTTATAGTTTCTTTAGGCTTTTCTGTACAAGCAGAACATGCACACCAAAACCAGTGAAAGCTCCCTTTAATAAGAATGTTGGGTCAAAAAATATCTTCAAATCACGAGCACGGCAGGGGCCATACCTTTTAAAAAGGCAAGCAAAACCTATATATGTGCAAAAATATAAACAGAAATAATTGAAAAACAACTTATTTTAGCTTATTCGTTGTATTGTAGCTTGGCAACCAGCTTAAATTACTGCATATTGGCATCTAACATGCGTATTAAATCTGCTGAACGTTCAGAAAGCTTTTTTAATAAATCTGAATAATTCCTTTTTAACTCAAGGTTTTCATTAGCAATATTAAGAGCGGCTAAAATTAATATTCCTAATTTTGTAATATCAAAGGATTTCCCTGATTGTTGAATTTCAACCTTGGCTACCTCTTTTACCAAGGATTCAGCAACCCTTTTTGCCTCTTTGGCTTCAGATTCAGCTTTAAATGTATAAGGCTGCCCAAATAATTCTATTGTAACGAATTCTTCCAATTAATAAGTATTCTTTCTTTTCAATAAACACATTCTGTCGGCTAAGATTCTATGGTATTATTCAATCTTGCCAGCAAACTATCAATCTTTGACCGCACCAGGCCCCTTTCTTCTGAATAATTCTCTTCAGCCTCAATCTTATGTTGAAGCTCTTTCTCTAACCTTTCAATCGTTGCTTTTAGTTCTGCGTTAGTCGATTCATGCCCTTTGCAAATATCAACAAGTCTTACAACTTTTTCTTCGATTTCTTCGAACTGTCTTAAAATTAATTCGTTATCCAATT
>CAYYMU010000007.1:0-20758 GCA_964472445.1 uncultured Desulfobacteraceae bacterium | reverse complement strand
ACAACTTTTTCTTCGATTTCTTCGAACTGTCTTAAAATTAATTCGTTATCCAATTTCACACCTCATTTTTATTTTTAATTCTTTTTGCAAGCTAAAGTCAAGATGTTTTACCTAAGGTGATTTTTCACGCATTATTTTTTCAACCTTTAATAGATCCACAGGAGTATTAACACCTATGACCTCTTCACAGTCTCTACTCACTAATACACCAATATTTTTTTTCTCTCTATAACCTATCTCGACAATATCTGTAAGATAAAGTTCTTCCTGAGCATTATTAGATTTAATTTCACAAAGAAAATTTAATAAAAGATCTTTTTTTATACAATAAATACCTGTATTTATAGCCTTTATTTTCTTTTGCTCGTCTGTTGCATCAGCATCTTCTACTATACTGGAAACATTCAAATTCTCATCAAATAAAACTCTGCCGTAACCAGCAGGATTATCAAGCTTAACAGCTAAGATTGTTATGTCATGCTTAGACTTAACATGCTTTTCCATAAGCCGTATAATTGTATCTGCACTAAGCAGCGGTACATCACCGCATAATACAACCACATCTTCTATGTAATCAGGCAAATAAGGCAGCGCACACAAAACAGCATGACCTGTCCCAAGCTGTTTTTTCTGCTCAGCATAGATAAGTTCTCCATTTGCAGATACAACCTTACGAACATCATCAGCCTGATTTCCTACCACCAGTATTATATTGTTCTTAACAACCTTTTTCGCTGTTTCAACAACATAAATTATCATGGGTTTGCCAAGAATTTTATGCATAACCTTAGCCACACTGGACTTCATACGTGTACCCATTCCCGCTGCAAGAATAATAACTGCAATCTTTTTTTCAATATTCTGCATCTTCAATTGCCTTTATCAGTAAAAAGTCCTGTTACTTAGAGATCGTTGGAAGAAGCATTTAAAATCAAACTTTCAGTTTTTGTATTATAACACAAAAAAAGGGCAAACCACATATGATTTGCCCTTTTTATAATAATTATTAAGAAATATTAATCTGTTATTTACTGATTATAGCCTTTATTATCTTGTCTCAGCAAGTTTAAGACGATACAGAGCCTTATGCAAGGCGGCTCTGGCTCTCTCATGATTAATATCCGGCTTCTTTGAGGCCAAACGCTCCTGAGCACGCTTTATAGCAGCTTTAACACGTGCCAAATCTATATCTCGCCTTCTCTCAGCAGACTCGGCCAATACAGTAACCTTATCAGGAAGTGTTTCTGCAAAACCACTGTTGATAAAAACGTATTTTTCAACCCCATTAAGATCTTTATAACGAAGCGTACCCAATTTAAGGGTTGTCAAAAAAGGGGTATGACCTTTCAAAGCACCAAATTCTCCAAGGGTACCGGGTGCTACAACTATTTGAGCCTCTTCACTCACAACAGAAGTTTCCGGTGTAACTACTTCTAATCGAATATTCCCTGCCATAATTTTCCCTCTTTTTTATAAAATTTATGCGCTGGCCATTTCTTTGGCCTTTGCAACAGCATCCTCAATACCACCAACCATATAAAATGCCTGCTCAGGGAGATCATCATGTTTACCTTCACAGATCTCCTTAAAAGCGCGAACAGTATCTTCGATCTTCACATATTTACCTGGTTTACCGGTAAAAGTTTCAGCTACATGGAATGGCTGGGAAAGGAATCTCTGCACCTTCCTTGCACGTCCCACTGTAATCTTATCTTCTTCAGACAACTCTTCAACTCCAAGGATTGCGATGATATCCTGAAGTTCTTTATATTTCTGCAGCATATTTTGAACCGTACGTGCAACCAGATAATGATCTTCACCTATGTAAGCAGCATCAAGAATCCTCGAAGTCGAATCAAGAGGGTCAACAGCAGGATATATACCAAGCTCGGTAATCTGTCTGGATAAAACAACAGTTCCATCAAGATGTGCAAATGTTGTTGCTGGCGCAGGATCTGTCAAGTCATCTGCAGGAACATATACACACTGAACAGCTGTAATAGATCCTTTAGTCGTTGATGTAATCCTTTCCTGAAGCTCACCAAGCTCAACAGCCAGTGTTGGCTGATATCCAACAGCAGATGGCATTCGACCAAGAAGCGCTGAAACTTCTGATCCAGCCTGAGTAAAACGGAATATATTATCAATAAATATCAAAACATCCTGGCCTTCTTCATCACGAAAATATTCTGCGGCTGTTAATGCAGAAAGAGCAACACGAGCCCTTGCTCCGGGAGGTTCGGTCATCTGCCCATAGATAAGAGCAGCCTTTGGAAGAACACCTGAATCTTTCATTTCATGGTAGAGATCATTACCTTCACGGGTTCGCTCACCAACACCGGCAAATACAGATATGCCACCATGCTGCATTGCGATATTATGAACCATCTCCATCATAACAACTGTTTTACCGACTCCGGCACCGCCAAACATTCCCATCTTGCCACCACGGGGAAACGGTACAAGCAGATCAATAACCTTAACACCGGTTTCAAGAACACGAACCGTTGTATCCTGATCAGTAAATGCGGGCGCTTGTCTGTGTATAGGCAACATCTTTTCCTGGCTTATCGGCCCTAAACCATCCACAGGTTTCCCAACCACGTTGAGGACTCGACCAAGTCCTGCCTCGCCAACCGGCATCATTATTGGTGTGCCGGTATCCTTAACAGGCATACCTCGCACAAGACCGTCTGTAACATCCATGGCAATAGTTCGGACAACATTATCACCGAGATGCTGAGCAACCTCAACAACTAGATTGTCTGGTTCATCACTGATAGTCTTGTTGCTAATGAGAAGTGCGGTAAGGATTGTAGGCAATTTACCCTGCTCAAACTCTACATCAACGACAGGCCCCATAACCTGCGTAATTTTACCTATATTCTCTCCCATCTATAAACCTCCAAATTTGTTATTGGTTCCCCGTTATTCGATTAACGATTAACAAATAACGATTAACTGTTTCAGGATTATCCTTTAAGCGCCTCAGCACCACCGACTATATCCATCAAATCAGCGGTAATAGATGCCTGTCTTGCCTTGTTATATGCCAAAGAGAGGCTTTCTATCATGTCATCACAGGCATTTGTTGCATTATCCATAGCTGTCATACGCGCAGCATGTTCACTTGTCGATGTTTCCAAAAGAGCACTGTATAACTGTACAAAAATGTTTTTAGGAAGCATGTCTCCCAAAAGCTCATCTGTTGAAGGTTCGCAAATATGTTCTGCAAGATAAGGCTTTCCCTCCTCATTTTTATCTTCTTCAGACGATTCAATTGGCGATACTGGAAGAAGCTGTTTGAGCACAGGAGTTTGTTTAGCCATACTTATAAATTCTGAATATATTATGTAAACCTCATCATATTCTCCGTCAAGGAATCCATCAATAATCTTCTGGCCCGAAACAGATGCTATATTAAATCCAAATTTAGATCCAACAATCCCAAGATACTCATCTAATCTCGGAATTGATAACCTGCGGCACCAGTCACGCCCCTTTTTACCAAAACTGGTAAATGACAGCTCTATATTCTCTTCTGACTTTTTGTCTAATAATTTTTTTGCCTCTGTAACTAAGTTTGTGTTAAAGCCAGCGCACAAACCTCTGTCAGAAGTGCATAAAACAACATTGATCTTTTTAACCTCTTCGCGTGGAACCAGAAGCGGACTTGCCTCTTCTCCCGCCTTTTCTGAAAGACTCCCAAGAACTTCGGCAAATTTCACGGCATATGGCCGGAACGCCTCCATTTTTGACTGAGAACTCCTAAGTCTGGAGGTAGCAACCATATTCATGGCCTTTGTAATTTGCTTTGTCTTTTTTACTCCAGCTATTTTTGTTTCTACTTCTTTTAATGTAGCCATAAAATCCAGCCTTTATCTTTTATGTTTTAAGGGTTACAGATTATATACATTAAAAATATATTATTTTACTAATCTGTACTACGCTTATTTTATGGTATCTTTAAACTCGTTGTCATAAGCATTCAAGGCTTCTGTCATTGTCTTATCCAGATCATCAGAGATTTTTTGTTCCGCATCAAGCCCTTTAAATACCTGCGGATACTTCTCTTCTATAAATGAATAAAGGCCAGCCTCATATTTTCCAAGAACCTCAACAGGATATTTATCTAAAAAGCCTTTGGTTCCGGCATAAAGTATGGTCACCTGTTTTTCCATGCTTAACGGCTTATACTGAGGTTGTTTTAAAATTTCCACCAGCCTTGCGCCTCGAGTCAGCTGAGCCTGAGTTGCCTTGTCCAGATCGCTTCCAAATGCGGCAAACGCCTCAAGCTCTCTGTACTGGGCCAAATCAAGCCGGAGACTACCGGCCACCTGCTTCATTGCTTTGACCTGTGCAGCGCCACCAACACGTGAAACAGAAAGACCAACATTAATTGCGGGCCTTACACCAGCAAAAAACAGAGATGGCTCAAGATATATCTGACCATCGGTAATGGAAATAACATTTGTAGGAATATAGGCAGAAACGTCACCAGCCTGGGTTTCAATAATTGGAAGCGCTGTCATCGAACCTGCTCCAAGTTCATCATTAACCTTTGACGCACGTTCAAGAAGACGTGAATGATTGTAGAAAATATCACCAGGATAAGCTTCACGTCCAGGAGGACGCCTCAAAAGCAGAGATACCTGGCGATATGCTACGGCCTGTTTTGAAAGATCATCATATACAATAAGTGAATGCTGACCTTTATCGCGAAAATATTCTCCCATTGCACATCCTGCATAAGGCGCAACATACTGCAATGTTGCAGGGTCACTTGCACACGCAGAAACAATGGTTGTATATTCCATTGCCCCATGCTTCTCAAGAATAGCATGGACCTGAGCTACTGTTGACTTTTTCTGTCCGCAGGCAACATAAACACAAAATACATCGGTATTCTTCTGCGCCAGAATTGCGTCAATTGCAACAGCTGTTTTGCCTATCTGCCGGTCACCGATAATCAGCTCACGCTGGCCACGTCCAACAGGCGTCATTGCATCAACAGCCTTTAAACCAGTATAGCATGGTTCATGCACACCTTTTCTGGCGATAACACCGGGCGCAACACTTTCAACATTTCTGAACTCCTTTGTGTCAATAGGCCCCTTTCCGTCAATAGGTTCACCGACTGCCGAAACAACACGGCCCAGAACTGCCTCACCAACGGGAACCTGTGCGATACGTCCAGTACGCTTAACCATATCGCCTTCTTTAATGTGAATGTCTTCGCCCATAATGGCAACACCCACATTATCTTCTTCAAGGTTCAATACAAGACCTAAAACATTGCCCGGAAATTCAACAAGCTCCAAAGCCATTGCCTTTTCAAGTCCATATACCCTGGCAATACCATCACCTACTGATAATACGACACCTGTCTCGCTTAATTCAACTTTATTGTCGTAATCTGCAATCTGACCCCTAATTATTTGACTTATTTCTTCAGCTTTTAGTTCCATTAGACACCCTCACCCTTTTTTAAAGATTCTCTCATATTGAGTAACTGGGTTTTAACACTGCCATCTAAAACAAGGTCCCCGATCCTCGTAACAATCCCGCCTATGAATTCAGCATCCTGTTTCACCTCAAGAATAACATCCTTGCCAGTTTTTTTCGACAAAGCGCTAGTGATTTTGTCAACAGCCTCTGATGTAAGCTCAGTTGCCGAAATCAGGGTTGCACGAGCAATCCCCTTTAACTCATCTGCAAATTTGTGATAAAATTCGTTTATAGTCCGCAGAAATCCAATCCTTCCTTTCTCAAAAAGCAGTAACAGATAGTTTTTCATCGTCACAGAAGGATTTAATCTGTCAATGATTGCCTGCAAAACTTTTTTACGACTTGAAATATCATAAAGAGGATTACAAATTGCTTGTTCAAGCTCAGCCTCTCTTGCGACTAAACCCGAAATACTGTCAAGCTCCTCTCTATAAACTTCAGCCTGACCGTCATCTTCACCAATAAGTAGAAGCGCCTTGGCATAACGCCGTGCTATAGCCAAATTTTTCATTAGGCCACCACCTTATTTAAATATTCATCTATAAGTTTATCCTGATCTTCATTAGTAATTCTGCTTTTTATAATTTCTTCAGCCTTTATTAAAGCTTTTTCAAATATCTCTTCCTGAAGTTTAGACTTAGCCTGTTTTAACTCGTTTTCAATATTTCTGCCAGCCTGATCCTCAAGTTTTTTGGCTTCCAATTCAGCCTTCTCGAGTATTCTTATTTTAGCTTCCTGTCCCTGTTTAACGTATTCTGCTATTATCCTTTCAGCCTCCTTGTCAAGCAGGGAAAGTTTTTCATTATATTCGGCCAGCTTTTTTTCAGCCTCACTTTTCTTAGACTCCAAGTCGTCTAATTGATCTTTTATCCCTTTAATACGACCATTTAGAGCTTGTGCCAAAGGTTTGCGCAGAAGAAAAAACAAGCCAAGAGCTAAAACCGTAAAATTCATAACCTTGTAAGTATCAGTAGCTACCCAGCCTTTTGGGGCGGCAGGCTCTCCATGCTCCCCTCCGGATGAGCTCAATGCGATTCCGGAAAATATAAAAACTGAAACCACAATCATAACTGCGATTAAAGCAAGCTTCCGGCTGACACCAGGCTCTTTTTTATTGAACAGCTTCATTAAAAAGCCCTCCCCAGAATTTTTTCACCAATAGAATTTGCGAATGAATCAAGTTCCTGCTGTAGCGACTCACTGGCGACATGGACATCCTTTGCAACTTTTTTTCGAACCTCCGCTAAATTTGCCTGAGCCCTCTTATTTATTTCCTCGATTATCTTTTTTTCTTCATCGCCAGCTTCCTGCAGCAAAACCCCTTTTTCATTCAAACCCTTAACCCTTGCATCCTTAATGCCATCTTTAAAGGCATCATCCCTTTCCTTAACATCTTTTTCGGTCGTATCAATACTCTGCTCAAAACCGGTAATTTTTTCTTTTCTCTGGATTAGAACCTTACGGATCGGTTTATATAATACAACGTTCAAAATCCATATTAAAAAAATGAAATTAACGATCTGAATAAAAAGTGATCCATCCATGCTAACCATAAAGAATCCTCCGCCACAGATTATTATAATAAATTTAGTTGTATTTTAGCAAAAAACCATTTCCATGACTGCGGCGTTCCATAGCATTTGAAACATTATATTGTCAAAGCTTTTTTTAGTTTTTATTTAAATTATTAAGTCTTTTGACCGAATCTGCTGCCCGTACAGTTTTCTTTTGCATTTTTAATAATAGTCCCGCCAAAAGTTAGATTATTGAATCTTCGCAGCGCCTTAAACAAATTAATCCATATTGCAATTTTACTCTATTAAAAACCTCCTCATGCTTATATTCAGCAAGATACCGATACAAATCATCAGGGTTATTATCGACGAACCGCCATAACTGACAAAAGGCAGAGGCACACCCACAACAGGCATTAAGCCCATTACCATGCCGATATTTATAAAAATCTGCCAGGCTATCAATGCGGTAATTCCGCTGGCAAGCATGGTGCCAAAAACGTCTCTGCATCCATAGGCAATACTCAGGCCTCGAATAATGAACATCAGAAATATGACCAGGATTACTAAAGACCCTATAAACCCCCATTCCTCAGCTAAAACTGAAAATATGAAATCAGTGTGCTGTTCAGGCAAAAATGCAAGTATGTTTTGAGTCCCCTTAAGAAACCCTTTCCCGCAAATCATTCCGGAACCTACGGCAATTTTGGATTGAATAATATGATAACCAGCCCCAAGAGGATCAAGATCAGGATTTAAAAATGTTAATATCCTCTGTTTTTGGTATTCTTTAAGCAAAAACCATATAGCGGGCATCAATATAGAACAAAAAGCCGTTATATATAAATACGAACGCTTTTCAATTTTTACAAAAATAGTCATTGAAGCAGCAATCAATACAATTAACATAGCTGTCCCCAAATCAGGCTGTCTTACTATCAATATAAAAGGTATTAAAATTAATATTAACGGCCTTATCAATTCTCGCAACCTTAAACCGGTAAGACACGCATTCTTTGAATAATAACGTGCAAGAACAATTATTACAGCTATTTTGACTATCTCAGAAGGCTGAATTGAAACAGGGCCCAATATCAGCCAGCGCCTTGCGCCTCCTGCATAAGTCCCGAAAAATAATACTCCAATCAAAAGAATTATGCATATTGAATAGATCGCGTAAGCCCATTTTTCCAGCAGCCTGTAATTAAACAAAAAGCAGAATACCATTGCAATTAAGCCGGCAGAATACCAGATCAACTGTTTTATAAACAGTATTTTATGTGGGCCAGTATCTCCTGCCATTACAGCACTGTAAAGAATCACAAGCCCTATGAAACCAATCAAAAAGGTCAAACCTAAGAGGCTCCAATCAAAAAATTTTATAAGCCGCCTGTCAAACATATATAATTCTCAAATTAAGTTATAACTACCTATCGCTCCAAATAGGTCTTTATCAATTCTCTGGCAATTGGAGCTGCCGTGCTTGAGCCATGCTCTCCGTGTTCTATAATTACGGCAACAGCAATCTTTGGCTTATCAGAAGGAGCAAAGGAAACAAACCATGCATGCGGTTTTAAATTATATGCCAAATCCCGCTCATCATTATCTTCATTCTCATTCCTGCCGACGACCTGGGCCGTGCCTGTTTTTCCGCTAATATCAAGACCATCAATACGTACTATATTTGCCGTTCCTTTTTTAGAATTTACAGCATTCCATAATCCTTTTTTTACAATTTCGAGCGTCTGACTGCTTGCAGGCAATTTGGCTGCAATTTTCTTTTTACTGTCAAAATCACCATTCTTTAAGACTTTACCCTCAGGCGTTTCAATTTTCTTTACGATAAAAGGCTCATATCTTACACCACCATTTGCTACTGCTGAAATCAAAACTGCGGCCTGCAAAGGAGTTACAAGGTTATATCCCTGCCCTATTGCCACCGAAAGAGTCTCCCCCGGCTGCCACGCAACGCCAATGCGACGCTTTTTCCAGGCAGCGGTCGGAACCAATCCAGATGCTTCGTAATCAAGATTTATCCCCGTAGCAGACCCAAGGCCGCAGGCCTTGGCATACCATGCAAGCCTGTCAATTCCCAGCTTTTGACCGGTCTGATAAAAAAAAACATCGCATGATTCAGCTAATGCACTTAAAACATCAATATTATCATGCCCCTGTTTTTTCCAGCATCGGTATTCACGACCCTTGAATTTATAATAACCAGGACAATAAAACTTGGTATTTCTATTTATAACACCTTCCTCAAGGCCGGCAATGGCTGTTACAATTTTATAAATGGATGCTGGGGGGTATTCTGCCTGAATTGCCTTGTTTTCCATAGGCCTCAACCGGTTGGAAGCCAGCGAATGCCACTGTTCATGAGACATGCCGCCCACAAAATCATTCTGGTCAAATGAAGGGCTGCTTGCCATGGCAAGTATCTCTCCGGTACAAGGGTCCATTGCCACTACTGCGCCTGCCATACCTTTTAAAAGCTCTTCAGCCTTTTGTTGAAGCTTAAGATCAATGGTAAGATAAATATTGCAGCCTGAAAGAGCATTAACCTTTTTCAGAATTCTAACGATCTGTCCAGTAGCATTTACCTCCACCTGCCTGCCACCTTGTTTTCCCCTTAAATAACTCTCATAAACCTTTTCAACTCCGAATTTCCCGATAAAATCCTCACCTCTGTATCGTGAATATTTTTCATCTTTAAGCTCTTCCGGGCTTATTTTGCTTAAATATCCTATGAGATGTGCGGCAATCTGCCTGTTAATGTACTGCCTTTGAGGTTTTACATTTACTTCAATTCCGGGAAGATCATATTTGTGAGCATTAATTACAGCCAGCACATCCCTGCCGATGTCCCGTTTCAATAAAAATGGTTTGTATGCTGATATGCCTCTGCATTTTTTAATCCTTGACATAATATCATCCGCAGAAATGCCTGTATAATAAGACAGATTTTCGATCGTACTATTAACTGGTCTGGCATCATTTAGAATTATACTCAAATCAAAGGATGGTCTGTTGTCCACCAGCAATTTCTCATTACGGTCATATATAAGGCCTCTTGGGGGATCTATACTCTGCAGACGGATACAATTATTTTCAGAAAGTCGGCTGAACTCCTCCCCTTCAATCACCTGCAAATAAAATAATCGGAAAACAAGCACAGTAAAAACAAGTATTACAAAATACATGGTAACGATTAATCGCTTTTTAAACCATTCAATGTCAGCTGTTTTTAAATATTTTCCCATGAATGTGCCGTTTTTACTATCTGTCTATTTCTGATGAACGTTGACGCGATAAAACATCAGCCACTTCGCTAAAGAATCTCTTAGAGCCGTTATATGCAAAATTATAAAGTTTAATAATAAGAGGCCCGGTAAATACTGCCCATAAAACCTGGTATGTAAAACTTTTTACTATGTTTGAAGAAAACTGAATACCCGGCTCTAACATTGCAGAAGTTCCAAATAATATCATATTCTCTGTCAAAACAACTGCTGCAACAACCAAAGACAAAATAATATAATTTGTTATATGAAAGATTTTTTTAAATTGGCTCACTCCGATATAAAGCCAAAAATAGGTTGTTAAATACAGACCAAAAGGACATCCGGAAAGGCTGTCCATCAATAATCCCATAAAAATAGAAACAGGTATGCCTTCACGTATACCTAAAAAAGTTCCCATGAAAATTACATAGAGGGCTAAAAGATCATAAAATGTGTTAAACAGGGGAATATACGGTAAAACAGTTGTCTTGAAAATTACCAGACACAGACACGCACAAATATGAAAACAATAGATCATTACTCACTCACATCTGATATTAATTTGTTTTTTATCGAGGGGCTCAATAAAACTAAAACTTCTTCCAGTTTTTCAAAATCAACATAAGGCTTAACCACTACCTCATGAAACATGCCGGAATTAAGCCTGGCAACTTCTGAAACCCTGCCAATACGAAGTCCTTTGGGAAAAACAGCATCTAAACCAGATGAAACAATTGCATCGCCGACTTTAATATCATGCTTAAGAAGGGCGTATACAAAAAAACAGCGTCCTGAAGAACCGCCCTTTACAATCCCGCGGGCTCTGGTTCTTTGCACAAGCCCATCCACAGCACTAATCTGATCAACAATCAGAAGCGCCTTGGAAGAATTTAATGAAACATCAATGATCTGGCCCACTATTCCTTGCGGCACTAATACCGGCAGCCCTTTTACCACACCATCTGCTTTGCCCTTGTCTATTATTATAGTTTTAAACCATGGAGAGGGATCTTTGCCGATTACCTCGGCGACAAGCATTTTTCTGGATACATTTTTTCGAAAATTTAATAATTTTCTAAGCCTGATGTTGAAAATTTCAATTTCATTAAACTGGTTATTTTTTTCAACAGCCCTGCCCAGCGCCTGCTTAAGCTTATCGTTTTCGTATTTTACTCCAACAAGATAAAAATAATGGCCCCATATATTTCTTACAGAAAAAATCGAACGCGTAACAACCTTTTGCAAAGGAGCAACAAATGAAATGACTATTTTTTCGAAACTGTGGGAATGATAACGGCGGCTTGTAATAGAAAGGACTATTAGATTAACAGCAATTAAAACAATCACACCAACGATCATTACAATCTTTTTTGAAAACATGAGATTATATAATCATAACCTGTTTTAAGATTTCAATAGAATCAATAGCTTTACCTGAACCAAGAGCAACGGCTAATAATGGTTCATCGCTTATTGTTATGGGAAGGCCGGTTTCTTCCTTAAGAAGTTTGTCTAAATTTTTCAACAAGGCACCACCCCCTGTCAATACAATTCCCCTGTCAACAATATCCGCAGCAAGCTCAGGCGGAGTCTGCTCCAGGGCAATCTTTATTGTTTCAACAATCGCATCAATCTGTTCGGAAATCGCCACTCTGACCTCTTCTGAATCAATAGACAAAATTTTTGGAATTCCAGACGCAAGGTCCCTGCCCCTGACCTCTATCATTTCCAGACTCTCCAAATCAGGATATGCATTACCAATAGTCGTTTTAATTATCTCAGCCGTTCTCTCACCGATTAGAAGATTATACTTTCTTTTTATGTACTGTATAATTGAAGCATCCATCTTGTCACCAGCCACCCTTATAGATCTGCTGTAAACAATTCCTGCCAGAGAAATCACAGCAACTTCTGTTGTGCCACCGCCAATATCAACAACCATATTGCATGTTGGTTCGGTAATAGGCAGATTCGCGCCTATTGCCGCTGCCATGGGCTCTTCAATCAAAAATACCTCTCGCGCACCTGCCGACTCGGCAGATTCGCGAACAGCACGTTTCTCAACCTGAGTAATCCCTGATGGCACTGCAACAATAATCCTCGGCCTGACAAAAGTTCGTCTGTTGTGAGCCTTGTGAATAAAATGCCTAAGCATTGCTTCAGTTACCTCAAAATCAGCAATAACTCCGTCACGCATGGGACGGATCGCAACTATATGACCGGGCGTTCTCCCAAGCATATTTTTTGCCTCAAGGCCGACAGCCAGAACACGATTTTTACTTCTTTCATCGGTTCTTACCGCGACTACTGAGGGCTCGCTTAACACTACCCCTTTTCCTTTGACATAAACAAGGGTATTAGCTGTGCCAAGATCTATGGCAAGATCATTAGAAAATACACCTAAAAAGTCACTAAAAAAACCCATAAATCCTCATTTCCGCTTACATAATGAGAAGACTTTGCAAAACCTATATTTGTTTGTCATTCCGACTAAAGGAAAAAATCTTGTTAGAACTGAATTGTCAAGACTGCTCATTGTTGACACTTCTCGAAATGACAAATTTCAAAGACCTCAGGGAGAGAGCTTTGCAAAACTCTTAAAGATATGTATGCAATAAAATTCATTTAACTATAAACTTCATCAATTTATCAAATGTTTTATATTATTACAAGCGAAATATCATTTGAATATGGAATATAAGAAAAGAAAATTAAGTTTTTGACAAACCTGTTAGTGAGACCTTTGAAAAATGTTCAATTTTGTTCAAGTTCAAGGAAGGTGAAAATTTTAAACATAGGAATACATTGAGTATTTCGAGGCTTAAAATTTGAGTTTACCCCGTAGCTCCGGCAGATGGTACTGGGGCCTGACGCAGTAATTGGGCAAAAGGGGAGGTTTTGCAAAAGTCTCTTAGTTTGAAAAACTAAGCATAACCTTATTGTGTATTTTTGGTCTGAATAATTTTATTTTAATATTTTCACGCGATGGATGCACACGGTTAGTCAAAAGTATAACTACAATGCGTTGTTCAAGGTCCATCCAGAAGGAGGTGCCTGTAAAACCAAGATGTCCTACACTTGTTTTTGAAAAATAGTCACCACAACTGGATCCAGCTAATAATGGTGTTTCAAATCCAAGAGCTTTATCTGTTCCCTTATGCTGCTTAAAAAAAGTCTGAAGCAGATTTTTGTCAAACAGCCTGATTGATGACTCACCATGAAAATCCGATAACAAAGCAGATAGAAGAATATGCAGACTGCCGGCAGATCCAAAGAGGCCTGCATGTCCTGCAATGCCCCCAACCACACGGGCGTTCTCGTCATGAACTATTCCCTCAAGAAGAATATTTCGCCAGGGGCATATTTCAGTTGCTGCGAAACGTTCTATGGCAAGATCTGAGTCAACACCTGCAAAAAAAAGCCCGGTGTCTGAGTCAATACCGAGATGTCTGTATATTTCATCGTTTACATAATGGTCAAGGCGCCTTCCAGTAACAATTTCAACAATCCAGCCAAGAATCATAAATCCAAGATCGCTGTATAATACTTTTTCTCCTGCTGGATACAGCATGGGTTCCTTTATAAGAAGGCTCTTTAAGGCATCCTTTCTTGCGTCAGGAGAAAAATTGATAAGTTTATAATAATATTCACGATAATCAGGAAGACCGGAAGTATGACTTAAAAGGTGTTTTATCTTTATTTGCGCCTTGTCTGTCTTTTCAAACTCAGGTAATACATCCCCCAGGTTTTGTTCAAGATCCAGCCTTAAATCCTGAACAAGCCTCATAACAGCCATTGTCGTTGCAAGCGGTTTTGTAAGGGACGCCAAATCAAAAATAGTGTCAATTGTCATTTTACGTTTTGAGAATATATTGGCATATCCATAAGCCTCAAAAAAAACAGTTAAATCATCTTTTGCAACTAAAATCACCGCGCCTGGAAAAACCTGATCAGATATTGCGAATCTCATAAGGCTGTCGACTTGTTCAAAATTATTAGTCATTTTCACCACGGAGTTTTTTTGCGGTTGCAGGTTCATGAAACGACAATACCTGCTGTTTTGTATCAAGGGTTGCATTAAGACCGATCGGAATTGTAATATTATTTTTTTCATGTCCTACTTCAAAACCTGCAAGTATAGGCAGATCACGTTTATTGAAAATATTGTCCACAATCCCGACAATTTCACTAAAAGAGCCGCAATCCTTAAAAGAACCAAGGATAAGTCCTGACAGACCTTCAAAACATCCAGCAAGTTTCATATGGCTTAGCATTCTATCTATTCTGTAAACTGCCTCACCCTTATCTTCAAGAAACAATATATGCCCTTTTAACTCAGGCTCAAATGGAGTGCCAACAAGATGGCATAAAGTCGTGAGATTACCTCCGGCAACTGGACCTGCAGCCAGGCCATGCCTTATTGTCACACCTCTTTCCGGCCTTATTGCAAGCTTTAAATCTGATGAAACAGCAGCCAGCAGAGCTTCTCTTGTTTTAATGGAAGCATCTCCAAGACCTGTCACCAAGGGCCCATGAAACACAACAAGACCGCATTTTGAATATAAAATTGATAAAATTGCAGATATATCGCTGAATCCAACAAAAATTTTCGGGTTTTTTTTAATCAACTGAAAATCCAATAACGAAAGTATCCTTATGGACCCGAATCCGCCTCTTGCACAAAAAACAGCCTTTATTTTCCTGTCGGCAAAAAAGATGTTTATCAGGTCTGCCCTGTGCAAATCCGGCCCGGCAAGATAACCTTTTTTCATATAAATATTATCAGGAACAACTGTATGAAAACCCATGGATTCTATAACTGCAATACCACGTTCAAACTTTTCCATGTCAAATGGGCCAGCAGGAGCAACTATTCCAACAGTATCTCCCTGTCTGAGTCTGGGAGGTATAACAGTTTTTGTTTTCTGAATTTTCATCTTCTACTTTCAATCAAAATTATTATATCATGTCTTGACACGAAATATTAATAGTATTAATTTGTCGAGTCAGTCGGGGCGTGGCGCAGACTGGTAGCGCACTTGGATGGGGTCCAAGGGGTCGGAGGTTCAAATCCTCTCGCCCCGACCAAACAAACCTTAACCCTTAAAGATTTCGTTCAACTTCGCTTGCCACTCATCTTCGGCGAGCACTTCAAATCGTAATACTTTGTCCTTCGTCACAAGGCCCAGTTCAGTCCAGCTTCTTAATTCAGCTTCTTTAGTGTATATCGTCCTTTCCTGACAATATTTCATGATCCGGCTTGAAGATATGGCTTCTGTTTAATAACCTTTTCTTTTAGATAGTTAAAAACATCAGGCCCCTCTTTTGAGGGATTCTCTTTACCTATTGCTATCTGGTGCATCAGGTCAATTTTCTTCTTGTCAAGAATGCTTGTCTGAGAATCAATAAGCTTAAGCAAATTATAGGTTAAGCTGTACATTACAACAGGGCCAAAAAGATCTTCGTTGTTTTTACCCTTGCTCAAAGCGCCAATAATATGGTGATCAGCTATTCTCATTGCCTTTGGCGGAAAGCTGTATTGAAGTAAATCGGCAAATAAAATAAGAGATTCAACAACGCCGTCGGCGTCTCCTGTTTCCAGAGCTACCGTGCCATCCTTCTTGATTGCCTCAATATCAGATTCATTATAAGACAGATCCAGCATTCCGATACATTCGTTCTGGATAGTTTTAACGGATTCCTCCCTTTTGCTAAGGACCACGTCTTTATCATTTAATATCTTGATAACATTTCGTATGTTAAGCATCTCCTTAACAGTAGGACTTTTACGCAATACAATATCTTCGACAGTGGTTTTATAAATAGCAAGTCCATTATCAAGCACCAGAATCCTTTTCATGTCACTATCTTCCTGAAAAATATAGAGATCAAGATCACGCTCCTGTATGAACCCATAAGAACCCGCCTTAAGAAGATCGCGCATTGTTTGCTTGTCTAAGTTGCGGCCACTGTCAGAAGACCCGATAGAATTAAGCACTTTCATTGTCATATTATCTATGTTTATTTTTTTAAAAAGATTTTCTTTAAAAGACATGTCTGTCCCCTTTTCTTGATAATTTTTTATATAATCTCATCATTTTTTTCAGAAAAAAACTTAATACTTTTTATAATAAATATAGGTAGTCAAAGTCAATTAATAAGCTTCAAACAGAATAAATCAAATTACGGGTTGATTATAATAAAGATTATGTATATATTTTTCAGGTTAAACTTTTCGTTTAAGCATAAGTTAAGTTATTTGAAAGTCTGGATTTTACGAACTCGCAAATACTTACTTGCAACTCATAGTTTTAAAGGAATAGAGGAGTAAAATATGGATGATTATGCAGAACTGACATATGGGGGCAAAACATATAAACTTCCGGTTGTCGAAGGCTCAGAAAAGGAAAAGGCTATAGATGTTTCTACGCTCCGAAAGGATACTGGTTTAATCACGCTTGATCCGGGGTTTCCCAACACCGGCAGCTGTATCAGTTCTATTACATTTATGAATGGCGAAAAGGGTATTCTGCGTTATCGAGGCATACCTATTGAACAGCTTGCAAAGCATTCAACTTTTACTGAAACAGCATATCTTTTGATAAACAGGGTCCTTCCCACAAGAAAAGAGCTTAATCGCTTTTCAGTTTTACTGAATGATCATTCTCTTGTGCACGAGGATATGCAGATCTTTTACCAGAATTTCCCACGGCATTCTCATCCAATGGGCATTCTGTCATCAATGGTCAGTGCTCTGAGAAGTTTTTATCCAGAACTTCTGTCAGTAGAAGAGGAGATCAACATAACAGTTACGAGGCTTCTTTCAAAAATCAGAACCCTGGCAGCCATGTCTTATAGAATATCAAGGGGTCATAAGGTTGTCTATCCCAGAAGCGATCTTCCTTATTGTGCAAATTTTTTAAACATGATGTTTGATAATCCTGTAAAACCCTATAAAATACACAGGGATGTTGAAAAGGCATTAAATGTTTTCTGGATTCTTCATGCTGATCATGAACAAAACTGTTCAACATCGGCGGTAAGGCTTGTTGGAAGCGGAAGAGTTAATCTTTATTCTGCGATTTCAGCCGGAATAGCAGCGCTCTGGGGCCCGCTGCACGGAGGAGCAAATCAGGCAGTTATTGAAATGCTTTCAGTAATACAAAAAAACAACGGGGACTTAACTGCTGCCATTAAAAAATCCAAAGATAAAAATGATCCTTTCAGATTAATGGGTTTTGGTCACAGAGTTTATAAAACATATGATCCACGTGCTAAAATAATGAAAAAAATGTGCGACAAAGTTCTAAAAAAACTCAAAATAGACGATCCTCTGCTTGACCTGGCAAAGAAGCTTGAAGAAATTGCATTAAATGATAGTTATTTTAAAGATCGCAATCTATATCCTAATATTGATTTCTACAGTGGTATAATGCTGCGCGCAATGGGCATTCCAACAAATATGTTTACCGTGATGTTTGCAATCGGAAGACTGCCAGGATGGATAGCTCAGTGGAAAGAAAGCGCTGATGATCCCAACTGGAAAATAAGCCGCCCTCGCCAGATCTATATGGGAAACGAAAAAACTGAATTTATTCCCATTGATAAAAGAAAATAAATAAATGGATAAATCAGATTCTTTGCTGGCATATGTAAAACCTGTTGCAAAAGAGATGTTTCAAGGCACCAGCGGAAGTCACGACTGGGAGCATACGCTTAGAGTGTACAGATTATGCAAACGAATAGGAAGGGCTGAAGGGGCGGATATGGTTGTGCTCCTCACAGCAGCTTACCTGCATGATATTGGCAGGTGCTTTCAGGATGCGTCGCACGGCAAAATATGTCATGCTGAAAAAGGCGCTCAAATAGCGCTGCCCATAGTAAAACAACTCTCCCTTTCAGAAAAACAAAAAGAAAATATTATACACTGTATAAAATCTCACAGATTCCGTTGTAACCAGACGCCTGAAACAATTGAAGCAAAAGCGTTATTCGACGCAGACAAACTCGATGGAATAGGCGCAATTGGAGTAGCCAGAGCATATCTGTTTGCAGGCGAAATCGGCGCAATGCTTCACAATCCTGATATCAGCGTTGAAAAAACCAGGTCATATTCAAAAGATGACACTGGCTTTAGAGAATTTAAAGTCAAGCTTGTCAAGATAAAGGACAGAATGCTGACAAAGGAAGGAAAAAAAATAGCAAAAGAACGGCATTCTTTTATGGAAAACTTTTTCAAACGGTTCTTAGAAGAATATGAGGGGAAAAAATAAATATAGAAATCGTAATTTATTATCGAGACATGTCTATATTTCCTTTAAAATAACGTAACCGTTCACGGCTTGAAACTTGAAATTAGAAATTGGAAAGAACAGTACATTAAGGTATGAAGGACAAGTTTTTAATTTCAACATTCTGTGAACGATTGCCAAAAAATTGATTCATTTTAAGAGAAAGTTACGAGGTATGAAATATTATGAGAATTAATGTTGTTGACAGAATCGATGATTTGATCAGGGTGAAGCATATGCTTGTAAGTGTCTCAGACAAACAGGGGCTCAGTGATTTCATTCCTGAACTGCTTGAGATAAATCCTGAAGTAAAAATATTTTCAACAGGAGGCACATACAGCAGAATAAAGGAAATTGTCGGCTCCAGAGCCTCATCATGTCTGAAACAGGTTTCAGATTATACAGGCCAGCCGGAAACCCAGGGCGGCCTTGTAAAAACTCTGGATTTTAAAATATATCTTGGCCTGCTTACTGAAACATATAATGAATCCCATCAAAGCAACATAACCAGAACAGAATCTGTTCCGATTGATATGGTTGTAGTTAACCTCTATCCTTTTAAAGAAACCATATCAAAACAAAGTGTTACTGTTGAGCAGGCCAGAGGCAATATAGACATTGGCGGCCCATGCATGATAAGGGCATCTGCAAAAAATTTCATAAGAGTTGCTCCGGTAGTCGAACCTTCGGACTATAGGATGATCATCTCAGAGCTTAAGAAAAATAACGGTTCAACATCTCTTAAACTTCGCTTTGATCTGGCAAAAAAGGCTTTTGAGCATACAACGATATACGACCGCACAATCTCGGACTTTCTGAGCTCTCGAAAATTCGAAGATGTAAGTGGATGTTATAACTTTTAAATATTGACGAAATAGTAAAAAGTCCATCTGGCCTGTCATTTCGAGTGAAACGAAAAATTCTTGTATAAAAAGGAAGCACAAATGACTAAAGATCTTAAAAAAATGTATTCAACTATCATCAATGATCATTTTACTCCAAAAATGGAAATCAGTTTTATAGATCATGATAAAAAACAGACTCTGTGTTACGAAAAGGTTACCTGGACTATAGATAATATCGAAAAAGGCTTAAGATATGGTGAAAACCCTGACCAGGAGGCAGCATTATACAAGCTGATAAATGGAAATCTGATTTTAGGGGAAATTGAAACAATACAACCCGGCCAATATTTAAGTTCAGACATCAAGCTCATGCAGTCTGGCAAGCATCCAGGAAAAATCAATCTGACAGATGCTGATAATGCCTTGAATATTTTGAGATATTTTACGGACAGACCAACCGTCGCAATTGTCAAGCACAACAATCCCTGCGGCGTTGCCAGATCCGATTCATTGGAAGACGCCTATGAAAAAGCATATATGGCTGACAGAATTGCGGCATTCGGGGGATGTATTGCTGTTAACGTGCCTGTTGACAAGGCTACGGCTGAATCAATCAGCAAACAGTATGCCGAGGTAGTTGTTGCCCCTGAATTTGAAGACGGAGTCATGGATATTTTCAAAAAGAAAAAGAATCTCAGGGTAATCAAAATAAATAATATCAGCAGACTGCAAGATTTTGTCGGCAAAAGATGCCTGGATTTTAAAAGTCTTATAGACGGAGGAATTATTGCACAGTGGTCTTTTGTGCCTTCGGCACGTTCAAAACAGGATATGATACTTGCAGAATGTGAATACAAAGGGAAGAAATATAAAATAAATAAACAGCCGACCGACCGGCAATATGAAGACATGCTCTTTGGCTGGCTTGTTGAATCCGGAGTTACTTCAAATTCCGTTATTTATGTAAAAAACAATGTTACGATTGGGATAGGAACCGGTGAACAGGATAGAGTGGGTGTAGCGGAAATCGCAAGAGACAAGGCATACAGAAAGCTTTGCGACCGTTATTCTTTTGAAATGCACGACATCGCCTATAATGATTTAAAAGACATCACAAAAAAAGAGGAAATCGATAACAGGGTGGCTGAGGAAAAAGGCGGACTGATTAATGCGTCAATGATAAGCGATGCCTTTTTCCCGTTCAGAGATGGTGTAGATGTTGGAATCAGAGAAGGCATAACCTCCATTATTCAGCCCGGAGGATCTATAAACGATTATCAATCCATCGAAGCCTGCAATGAGGCAGGTGTCACAATGGT
>CAYYMU010000006.1:0-27079 GCA_964472445.1 uncultured Desulfobacteraceae bacterium | reverse complement strand
GAAGGCCCCTAAAAGGGGCCATATTAAACAATCTTTAGTGTTTATCGACAGGATTAACAGGATTTTTTGGATTTTTTATTTTTCTCAGTCTCCAGACGAGACTGAGAAAGAAACAATCCCGCCCAAAGGCGGGAAAAGAAAACTTGGATTCCAACCCTTGCCATCTTTAAGCTAAACTTTTGTCGCTATTAGTCCAATTTAGTTCCCTCAAAGAGGGTTGACACTTTTTGCCTTTCTTCAGGAAAGGCAAAAAATATCCTGTATATCCTGTAAATCCTGTCTGATTTATAGTCTTTTATTAATGCCTGAAACGGTATAACCTTTTCAATTCTCACCGGCAGAGCCGGTAGATTAATTATGATTTATTGGCCAACAAGTAATTATCCGATTAAATACCACACATAAAAAATGTCGGCAATAAAAATGGCAAAACCCGTACTGAAATTTTACTTCTTTTCCGCTTTAATCAATAAGACCGCCGAAGAGCTGGAACTATTTAGGGATTCGTAGAGGTTAACTATATTCCTGTAAAACAAATTTCACCCCCTGAAAATGAAACAGAATTTGCAACAACGTCAAGGCATGAATTGATTTATCGCGTAATAGAGTAAAGGGGAAACCCACAATCGAAGATGTGATTGAAGGGTTGCTTATTTACTTATGGAATCTAAGCCAGTCCCCGATATAAACTTATAATCTGAAGAACCGTAAGCCCCTATAGAAAGAGCGATTTTCAGGTTGTTGCCGGTATATGAAATTAATTATCTGGAAATCTATAGAATGATTCATCAATGCATTTTATACTGTTTTTTTGAAAAGAATTTCTTCCCACAAATACATAAACTGTTCCTGGTTCAAATCTCCCTCAAATCCGATTACCCTGTAGTCTTTGAGATGATATTTTGTTAAGAAATAATTGATCGCTGTTTTTGAAAATCGAGAAAAATTATATTTCACTTCAACCGGAAGAATCGTGTTGTTTTGTCTGAGAATAAAGTCAATTTCCTTTTTATCCTTGGTTCTCCAGTAAAATATCCGGTCTTTCCCACAGCGTTTCACCAGTTCTGAAAATACTGCTGTCTCAAATACATTGCCGATAATGGCTCCAGGAATTGTCTTTAACTGAAGCATTTGCAAAAGACCGGAGTCGTAAAAATAGATTTTAGGTGTTTTGAAAAGTTCCGATCTCAGATTGCTGTGGTATGGTTTAACAAGTTTTATGATGTATGTATTTTCCAGAATAAACAGATAATGTTCAATTGTTTTTTTTGCCAATCTGCATGTGTTGGATAATTCTGTGATATTTAACAGATTTCCACTTTGTGATGACAGGACTTCAATCAACTTGTTGAACTTGTCGATTTCCTTTATGTTCCCTATATCCCTTATATCTTTTTTTATGTATGTATCAATTATTTGTTGTAAAAATCTTTCCTTTTTTTCTTTTGCCTGGGTTAAAACGATTTTCGGGTATGATCCGCAAAGCACATACTCTTTTAATAAGGCTTTTAACTCATCTATTTTCTTATCCGTAAAGCTTACACCTCTAACAAACTTATACTCTTTAAATACAAGAAATTCCTCAAAAGAAAGCGGAAATATTTCAAATGTTACCGTTCTGCCGACCAGTGAGTCTTTAAATTTTTTTTTAATGCCAAAGCTTGAAGAGCCGGAAACAATCAGCTTGATGGTCTTATAATGGTCATGGATTAATTTAAGAAAAGAAGAGGGGTTTTTTAGATATTGAATTTCATCAATGAGCACGTAAATTCTCTTATCTGTGTTAAATCCCTCTTCCTTTAGATGATGGATAAAAGCATCAACGCCTGCATCTAAGATATTTAAATACCTTGAATCTTCCAAATCTAAATAATATGAAATTTTATTTTTTTTATTCAGATATTCCTCTAAATAAAAAAGGATATATGTTTTCCCAACCTGGCGCGCTCCATTAATTACAAGTATAACATCCTCTTGTAAATATTGGATGATTTCATCAAAAACCTTTCTTTTATATATTCTGTTTCCCATTATATTCTCAACCTTTCTTAAATTCGACCTTACTTTAAGTTGAACCTGAATCAAAGTCAAGTTTAATTTAAGTATAGCTTGAGGAATATTCCTGTTTCAAGGCGAGGTCTTTAAATTTCGGATTTATCTTGGCACGAGAGCTGAATCGTTAGGCAAACATGCTGAATTTACAAATAAAACGACTCTTATTCACTATTCAAGATTTGACACCGTTTCTTTGCTGTCAAGAAAAACCTCTATCTTCCCTTGGGAAGGAGCCATGCCTTAAAGAAAGGGTTGACAAACCTGACTTCCTTACCGCTTTTAAACAAAATATTAATATCGATCATCCGTGTAATAGCTCTGTTTACTGATGCAGAACTGTGCGATCCGATCATTTTTAACAATTTCATCGAATAAACATTCTTCCCGCCTTCTCTTGCCAGGGCAGTGAGGCATTTGAACTGAAGATCTGTTAATAGGCCTATATAAGTTTCGTAGGACTTCTGTTCCCTTGCAAATATCAACTCAATGGCAGACTGAAGGCTTGCCGGCGCTACGGTCTCCCTTTCCGAGGTGACTTCCCATAGAGCCTCGCAAAGCTGCTGTATATCCCCTGTGATGTCATTGGCAATTTCAAACACCCGTTTTAAGGTTTCATCACAAACTTTACGCCTTCCTTTCTCAAATTTCCTTGTTAAGAATCTTGAAAACTCTTCATAAGGAAGCGGCCCCACTGTAATCGGGATAGCTGATTTAAAAAAGGCTGAATCGGGAGAAATAAATAGCTCGTCCATCCTGTGCCTTATACTTCCAATAAAAATATAGGGAATAAGTTTGTGAAACTGTATCTTGCTTCTTAAAAGAGCGATCGACTCATCTGCATCGCCAATTTTCTGGATGTCCTGAAATTCGTCAAAGACAACGACAAAACGCCTCTTCCTGCCAATGGATTCGAGAAGATCAAGCACTTCCTGAATGGAGTTTACCGTCAGTTCCACAGATGCATCGAAGGAAATAACAGGCATGGAGGTAACCGGATCTATCGTAATCGCCGGCCTGAGATACGAAAGGGTTTTAAGCATCCTGGTTAACCAGCTTGCCTTTTTCTCAATTGTAACTATTGCTCGCAGGATCCTTTTGCAAAGAGCATCTACAGACTTAATGCCTAAAATATCCACATACAAAAGACCGGTTCCCTTTAATCTTCCAACCGCCTCATAAACAAGAGATGATTTTCCGATACGTCTTTCACCGAGAACCACAATGTTTTGGGCTGCTTTGATATGACCGGCAATTTGTTTAAGCAGGTCTTCTCTCCCGCAGAAATCTCTTTCCAAAACGATTGATCCATACTTGAACGGATTCATTGCACACCCATCTCGCTATTGTGTGTTAATCAGTTATGATGGCGTCGTAAAAAGTCCCATCTACTGCGTTGCAGCGATTTTTCAGACTCTCAACATACTATATGTATGCCTTCGATCCTGAAAAATCACTACGCCTTGTATATGAAACTTTTTACTTAGCCATCTATAGTTAGATTTTGACTTTTTACGAGCTCAACAGTTATGATGAACTCGTAAAAAGTCGAAAAGTACCATTTTTCGTCATTCCGGCGAAAGCCGGAATCCAGTCTATTCAACCACTTACGAAGGCTCTGGACTCCGGTTTTCACCGGAGTGACGACTTTTTGCGAGTTCATCAGTTATGTTGTAAACATTATTGCTTATAACATAACTGTTAAATACCGTCAATAATAAAATAGTCCGAATATTTGGCATCCTTCATTTAAGACTTTCCGGTCATCCTTCAGATGTTCAAGTACTTCCGAGCTTATAGTGATTTATCGCGTAATAGAGTAAAGTGGGTAGGTTATGCTAAGTTAAACCTTGATAGTTGGAGGCCGATGTATTACAAAAATAAAAATATTCGTAATACTGGAGACTGAAGAAGTGACATGCCTATAGTAACATCGACAATAAAGGGCAAGATTGTTATTCCCGCAGTGATTCGGGCGAAATTTAAGATCAAGAAGGGCACGCAAGTCAACGTCCATGACGATGGAAATAGAATTATCTTGGAGCCCCTTGCAGAGGATCCAATCTAAAAAGGGCGGGGTATGCTGAAAACAAGAGGAAAGATTTTAAGAGCCCTTGTAAAGGACAGGAAGAAAGAAGCAGAACTGTGAAGAAATATGTGATGGACAAGTAGTTACTGGTGACCTTGAATTCAATAAACTCGAGGACGAATATCCGATTCAATGGCCTGAAGACCAAGTCTTCTTAGAGTTGAGCCTCCATTTGAAAATAAGCCGAATATGAGTATAGTTTCCCTCCGGAAAAGCCGGATTATTCTTTATCAGTTTCATCAGGAAACTGATAAAACAAAATAACTATCCGGTTAATCCTGCAAATCCTGTCTGAAAATAGAAAATATCGTAAATTCTGAAAGCTCTAAAGAAGGAATTCAGCAGGGACAAAGTTAATGAAAGGGAACGAAACTTATAATCTGAAAAACGTCCCGTAAGCCCCCATAAACCTGAAACTCAGCGGCGTGCAATCGTCCGTCCGCTGGGGTGTTTCGTTAGACGCTGAGTTGTTCGTGTTAAATCAAGTAATGATCTCAACGCATCATTAACTGAGGCTGAATCAACAAATGCTTTGGCCACATCTGGCTCAAGCATGACAACATTAGCGCCTTCCTCTAAAATGCGTTTGTAATACTTGCCACGAACAGCTTTTGAATAGTCAAAATTGTATTCGGGGCGCAATTCATCAACTGCTTTCTTTTCTTTAGCTTTCATGTCGCTTCCTTTCATGAGTAGTTGCAAAACGAGCGCTGATAATTCGTACGGTTTTGCCTCTCTCTGTATGTAAGACTACAAGCAAACGCCCACGAGAAGAGTAGCCCACTGTTATTAATCTTTGCTCGTCAACCGAGTGGTCCGGGTCATCAAAAGTTGCCGATAAGGGATCATAAAATACAGTCATGGCTTCATCAAATGACACCTTGTGTTTTCTGTCATTCTTTTTTGCTTTTTCCCTATCCCATTCGAATTCCATTCATATCTTCCTTATATCAGTATATCAAAAAGTCAGATCATTCAGGGATAGTAATGACAGAAACCGTTTGTGTGAAGTGTTAATGGTTTCTATCCCTATTTTCCCTCCTGGAATAACCCCCTATTTATCCTATGCTCTAAATCCAACCAGTGCCGCCACAAGCTGTGTAACTGCAATTGCCATTGCACATTGGGCAGATGACCTCGGCATCTAAGGAACTCTTAGACTTGCTTCTACCTCCAACATTATCTCAAGGATTCTTGCCTCGACCATCGCATTTTGGACAGGCGCCATTTGTTTCTTCACATAGACGACAGCGCTTTTTTTCCGCTTCAACCATCTCTATTCTCCAACCGAACAAACAATTGTATGATTTTCTGTTTAAATACCACACATAAAAAATGTCGGCAACAAAAATGCAATGTAGCAGTTCACGGCTTGAAATTGGGGAGAAATGAAACTTTCCGTGAACACTTACAATGTAATTTTGCTTTTTTTTTTGCATTTAAAAAAACCTATCTGCGTTCATCTGTGTGAATCCTCCAAAGGCAGACAAGTCTGCGGCTGAATAGTTACAGTTAAACCTTGATAGTTGGAGGCCGATGTATTACAAAAATAAAAATATTCGTAATACTGGAGACTGAAGAAGTGACATGCCTATAGTAACATCGACAATAAAGGGCAAGATTGTTATTCCCGCAGTGATTCGGGCGAAATTTAAGATCAAGAAGGGCACGCAAGTCAACGTCCATGACGATGGAAATAGAATTATCTTGGAGCCCCTTGCAGAGGATCCAATCTAAAAAGGGCGGGGTATGCTGAAAACAAGAGGAAAGATTTTAAGAGCCCTTGTAAAGGACAGGAAGAAAGAAGCAGAACTGTGAAGAAATATGTGATGGACAAGTAGTTACTGGTGACCTTGAATTCAATAAACTCGAGGACGAATATCCGATTCAATGGCCTGAAGACCAAGTCTTCTTAGAGTTGAGCCTCCATTTGAAAATAAGCCGAATATGAGTATAGTTTCCCTCCGGAAAAGCCGGATTATTCTTTATCAGTTTCATCAGGAAACTGATAAAACAAAATAACTATCCGGTTAATCCTGCAAATCCTGTCTGAAAATAGAAAATATCGTAAATTCTGAAAGCTCTAAAGAAGGAATTCAGCAGGGACAAAGTTAATGAAAGGGAACGAAACTTATAATCTGAAAAACGTCCCGTAAGCCCCCAGGGCGAATAAGGATACAACTGCTGTAAAAATAAAGACACAAAGGGGCAGAAGGCGAAATCTGTGGATTCAAAATTAAACAGTAAAAATTCGGCATCCTTCACAGAAGGCGATCAACTTCCTGAAATTATTAATTCTGAATCCCTTGAAATGAAGGATGCCAAAAATTCAACATTGCCTTTTCCTGTCTCATCTTTAACCTGGGACCATTTTATCTATCCCAGAGCAGGGAAGAGCGACAAGACCATCAGCGCCTATGTCGAGGCCCTTGCGATCGGCGCGCAATTTCCGCCAATCAAGATTCAAAGGGTCTTCAACTATGCAGATGGCAATGAAACAACCGAAGCGACTATAATTTTAGATGGTATCCACCGCTGGTTTGCGTTTAAGGAAAGTGGAATCAAAAAAATTGCGGCAGTTGAATGGAAGGACAAGCCCATTGATTACAAAAAAAACAAAACAGCCCTTCTCCTTGAATCAGCAGAATACAACATCAGCCATGGCGATCGTTTAAGCCCGGGAGACAAAAAGCGGATCGCTCGTGAGATTGCATCAACGGACCCGGAATGTACATGGACTGAAGAGGCCCTCGCAGAAAAATTAGGGGTAATACGACAGACAGTAAATACCTGGATCTCAGATATTAGAGCGCGCCAGCGGGCTGGTCGAGACGTCATTGTCATCCGCTTAAGCCGCCTTGGCTGGACCCAAGGACAGATAGCGCAGACGATTGGAACGAGCCAGGGCAGGGTTGCTCAAATTATTAATAATGCCAATTTTGGCGAAATTAATAATTTGCTCTCCCAGGGGCGGGACATGGATTACATAGCCGGACATTTTCACATGGATATTGCTCTGGCCTGGGCCTTACGTTTGTCAGGAAAGACAGACCAGGAGAAGTTCAAGGCCCTGAATTGGGGACTTCGCACATGGGATCAGTGGAATTTTAACGAATGCGATGAACGATTCGGAGACGACTGGCCAGGGAGAATACCGGCCCAGCTCGTTGCGCACACACTGTTCTATTTCACAAAACCCGGCGACCTTATCCTCGACCCAATGTCCGGCGGCGGAGTTGTCTCTGATGTGTGCCTTCTCTTTGAACGAAAATGTCAATCTTTTGATATTGCAATAAGAGATAACCGGCCGGAAATCCAATACCGCCACTGGGGCTCCCAGGGTACTGACTGGCCTTTGATTAAAAAACCCGATCTGATTTTTTTTGATCCGCCATATTACACTAAAATGGAAAAGGCATACAAAAAGGTAACAGCGGATGCACCTTCAATCTCATCCTATTCAAAAGAGGAATATGAAGAGTTTTTTGAAAGCTTTTTCAGCATTGTCCACAAAAACGCCAAAGAAACCACCAAAATGGCATTCTTAAATGCCGACTGGCGGGATTTTGAATCCACACCGGCATCAAAAGAAAAACCCGACAAATCAATCACAATATTTGATTACCACAGGATATTAACAAAAATGGGATGGAAAATAACCCATCGAATAGAGTGCCCCTTATCATCTGAACGTCTAAGCGGACACCAGGTTCAGAAAATGCAGGACAAACGTATTTTAGGAACTGTTGGAAGAACCCTGCTAATCGCAAAAAGATCATAATGAACCAGCGCCCGCTCCCCTGTAACTATAATGACACTTGGAAAACGAATATCTGCCATAAGTTCAGAAGGTAACAACATCCCGCATTACGTCCCCCCTGATATAAACTTATAAACTGAAGAACGTCCCGTACTACGTTTATTGAAGAAGTCGGTCATCCGGCAACGGAAGTTGCAAGATTTCTGGGAATCAGTCGAGTTGACGTCAAGAAAGCAGTAGGAAGGGGAACGAAGTTAAAAAAACAGGGGCTTCTTGATGAATAAGTTATTTATTTACTTATGGACGTCCTGTATTCCCCCCCGCCTTGTGTGTCATCTCATCTTCAATGCCCTTTGCAAGCAGATATCTTATATATGCGCTGTAAGACAGGCTCCTCTTTTTCGCAAGCATCTTGACTTTTTGAAGTACAAGTGGGTCAAATTTGATTGAAACAGGTTTTAGTTTTGGCCTTTTAAAAATATCTTTGGATTCTAAAAGATCCTCCCAATAATCTCCAATTGAGTTTCTTTCCCAGAATCTTATCTCTTCTTTTGCTGTTTTGAAATCAGGCAATTTCATTGTTTACCTCTTTTTTTTATAAAGCTTTTTCGTTTTGTCATCCATATCCATTGATGTAATGACCCTGGCAATACCTTTACCCTTGAGGGCATACACGACAAACAAATATCTTCCGGCAACGGTATAACCAAGCATATATCTTGCTCCTTTTCTACCTTTTCTTATCCAGGGATCATCGTCAAACGCCACATCTTCAACTTCATCAGGAAACACGCTGTGCCTTGCAATATGTTCGATATTATTATCATCCCATTCAAATTCTCTAATCTCCATATTAAATTATTACAAAAAGATATTGTTATTGTCAATACTGAAGCAGACTTTTGCTGGTTGGAGTGGATGTAGGCAAGGCAAAACATGATGCCCGCACAACACAATGTCACTTTCTCAAGAATGAAGATGTGATTGAAGGGTTGCTTATTTACTGATGGAATCTAAGCCAGTCTCCGATATAAACTTATAAACTGAAGAACGTCCCGTACCCCCATGATATAAACTTATAAACTGAAGAACGTCCCTCACTCCGTTAGATAGATTGTGTGGGACTTGTGGAGAAAAAGAATGTGATTATCAAATTATGTTGTATGCCGGTGCAGATTACATATAAATATCGCAACTGTATGTGAATGAGCCTGAATGTTTGATGTATAGCAGATATCGAAACATTACCTTGTCTTGAAAAACGGATTTAATACTTATAAACGATGAGATTATAATTAGGAAGGTTTAGATTGTCAAAATCTCCATCACATGTAACAAATCCCTGTATATTATGAGCAATCGTTAAACCAAGATGAAAGCTGTCCCTCGGCCCGAACTGTTCCGCTGTAAAAATACTCAATACATCACGAATAAAATCTTTCCCATTTTGAGTGTTTTCAATTATATAAATATTGGGGAATCTTAATATTTTTGTGGTAACTTTTTCTATCAAGGATGAATAGTCTTGAACAATGGATGGATTCTTTTTAAGGATGTACGGATACAAATTATCTCCAGTTCTTTGCCTATACCACGCTTTCAATAAAATCCACCAAACTTCATCAATTACTAAATTTGAAATATATAAATTTATGTGCTGACGAATTAGGCTGCCGAGTAGCATAACAGCCTCATTATACTTATCTGCCTTTCGATTCCTGCAATTAATAATCAAATTGGCATCAACGTAAACTGAATTTACATAATGAGTATCTTCTGAATAGCTTACAATATCAATCGGCAACGATTTTATTCCTCGTAATCGGGATAAAACACTTCAAAATCATCTATATGAATTTCCAATGAATCCTCTCCAATAAAATCTTTAAAAATAGCAAATTCCAATGGTGCCATGGTAGATTGAAAAGCATCCAAGTTTAGCTTACCATACCTCGAAGACTGTTCCATAAAAAAAACAGAATCTTGCTTAGTTGATTGTATTGTATTTATATGTGCTTCAACAGCAGCAGTTGCTATTAAGACGCCAACAATAAATGTATTAGCGAACTTAAGATTTTTATTGTAAAAGGTTGAGTCCATACTGTCACCTCTTTTTATTCAAGCCCTAATTCTTTAAGTAATTTAGTAAGAATAGGTATATTACCAATGTCTTCCTCATATTTATCAATATTTTTCGCAAGCATTTTTGAAAAAACCTTTGCATGTTGAGGGCTCATTCTAATTCTAACGACCGGAGTAGTATCCTTTCTTTCCGGTAGAGGCATTGTGCCAAAGGTAAATGTTACGTCATAAACTGAGAATGCCATATTTGCCTGGTTAACATAAAAATCAGGCAATTCCTCTTCAATTGGGTTTTGCAAGTGAACAATTTTGCTTGAGCCTATATTTTCTTTTTTTGTCATTGCTAATTCCTCTATATATTACATGGAAAAAAATTTAAGATATCTTTAAATATATTGTTATAGTTTCCACGTTGTCAAGAAGTTTGTAAGAGTATTTTTACAAAACCTCCACTAATAACAATTAGTTAATACAAGAGAATAGCCAAACTGCCTTCTTCTGACGTCGTTTCTAAGCATATTCAATGTCTATTTATAACACCAAGATTGAATAATTTTATTGAAGATATCTATCCAGAATCGAAACTCAGACTTGTTGCAAATTATATTTTGATATCCGAATGAAATCAATGCTACTTTTTCTCGGCCCGCCCAACAAGTAATTATATGATTTTCTGTTTAAATACCACGCATAAAAAATGCCGGCAACAAAAGTGGCAAAACCATTACGGCATCTTGGGGCATCACGAGAACCGCCTGGTTCGGCAGTTTCTAAAGATGCTTGATTTCAATGTCTCCGAATTGCTCCTTAAAATATTCTGCTACCAAGCGACGATGACATTGTTCAGGAGTAGGCTCACTGCATAGCAAACAAGAATTATTTAACTCTTCTGCTGTTATTTTTTTTTCAATTGTGCGCTCTTTTATCAGTCTACTGAAACGCCTTACATACTCATTCCAATCGATTTGTTTTTTCTTGTACGCATCCAATATCTCTTTTGTTGGAGCGAAAATTGGCATGTGTTTATAGTCACAATCGCAAAGTTCTCTGAGAAAAAAGATCAGATCATCTCGCTTTGCGAATCCAGCAAGTTGGGAAACATTATTTAGCCGGATATCAATGAGTTTTGTAACACCTGCCTTTTGTAATTTCGAAAAAAAAGCCTGCGCGTTTTTCTTTGTAAAGCCTATGGTATACAATGTATTTTTTGGCATTTTTATTGCCCCTAATTCTCATTTGATGGTTCAGCTATTTCATAGGCTATCTTCTCCCCTTGCCGACAATATGCATCCTCTAGCCGTTGTTGTTCGTTGCGAAAAAACTCGGGTTGATCTAAGTTGAATAATTTCATTAACCTATTCTCACTATCCACATGTTCCTCAATTTTGCCATTACTTAAAATATGTTGGATTTTTATACCTGCTGTCAGCAGATTCCGACAAATTAAAATAGTTCTATGGCACGTGATTGGATCTTTTTCTGCACACATGAGAGCTATGCGAAATTTCTCCATACCTTTTTTGATTCGTTCCAACCCCTCTTTGAATTTTGATTTTTTTGCCACAAGCTTATAGTCAACTTTCCCATTTACGTAACAAGATTGGTCTTCAACTCTTGCTCCGCAGTAATCTCCTAAAAACACATAGGCTATTTGGTTGACTTTTAGAAAATCTTTTAGAGTTTCTCTGTTAAATTCTGATTTAAACTGACTATAAGGCGATGAACGTACATCAACTATAGCAGATATTTTATACTTCTTTAAAATATTAACGAAAGCATCAAGAGTGTAAGGGGCATACCCTATGGTGTATATGGTTTTTTTGTCAGGATTCATTTCTTAAATGTAAATTACCCCTGCTATTAATTTTGAGTGCCAATTATTATGTACAACCGCAAGAGAAATTGTCAGGTAAAGATGCCGAATTCTATCAAGTATTCGATTGTTATTTCGGTATATTGTTTCAAATTTTATATCTGTAACTGGCAAATCGTACTCAACAGAATTGTGATCGAAATTCATTCTAAGTTGGTTGTTTTCGGGCTTAATAAACACATTATATCTATGAACCTTAATAAAAACCAATGAATGATCTATGAAATTTACATCATCTTCGTAAACAGCCTTTCCTCTGTTGCCGAAAAGCGTATTGGTATCGCATGTTAATTTGTCCAAATTGGTACTGGCGAATTTGATAGAAGACACTTTTTTTACAGAATTCTCAGCAAAATACACATTTTCTGTTTGGTAACCGGAAGGGCAATTGGCAACAAGGTCAAATTCAACAACATCAAGCAGGGCTATATTTTGCGCTATCATTGCAGGGAATTCACCGTGTTCAGTTTTTGAAACAGGTCGAAGCCATTTAGGCTTAGAATTTGAAAAAATGGTTTTATAGCCTGCAGAGCTTTCGCCAACCTCTATGCCAGCCACACACCTTTCATTAAATTTTTTAGAATTAGCTAAGCATATAATTTTTATTGCCATTTTACCTCTCATGTACTGCTGCCCAACAAATAATTATATGATTTTCTGTTTAAATACCACGCATAAAAAATGTCGGCAATAAAAATGGCAAAACCATTACTGTAATTTTACTTCTTTTCCGCTTTAATCAATAAGACCGCTGACAAAGAGCGGGGCATAATCTTCGCATCCAGCCATACAGGCAACATGTAAAATCGATTGGCCCACTTGAAAAACTTACCAAAAATATTCATCAGCACGGTGTTGTCGGGCTGATTTGCTTTTTCAATTTTGTTTTTTTGTATCAAGGAAAAACAATACACGACAAAGCACATCGTAATCTTTTCCAGTGGGCCCAATACCTTGTGTATATTAATCGGCCTGAACCCCGCTTCTTTTAATCGATCCTTCATCTCAGAAAGTTCATAGCGGCGAAAGTGATTTACAAAATAATCATCATTGGCGAAATATGATTTTTTATGCGGAAAGGTTATGACAAATTTCCCGGACGGCTGCGTAACCCTGGCCAATTCTTTAATGGCCTTTTGGTCATCCTTCAGATGTTCAAGTACTTCCGAGCTGATAGTGTGAGAAAAAGCTCCTGATTTAAACGGCAGATCAAGGCCGTCCGCGACAACATAATATCCTTTTCCGCAGGAATGTTTAAGAAGTCGGATGGCTGCAAAAATCGGCGCATACAACCGTGAGCCGTGTGTTTTTATATTACAGATGCTCAGAGCAATGCTCTGTTATGGTACTTTTTGCGAGAACTTTGGTGGGTTCAGTGGTCAGGGGTCAGGGATCGGAAAACTCAAAACCCCATTTGTTCGAAATGACAACATGAAAAAGGGGGCGGTTAGGCCCCCTTCTCTTTTAAGCGACTGTGGGGTTTTGTTGGGTGTCGTTCCTCAACCCAACCTACGAGCTTTAACATGTCATGAAACGCATATTTTCATGGGCGTCCCCATGTCTCGCTCAATCAAGTCAGGACTGATGATCAGTGATCGATGACTAATGACTGTATAAAAAAAGGGGGGCGCATCCACCCCCTTTTTTTATTATCAATGAAAAATTTTATCCTGCTTTATGGGGTACTAGTAAGACTGCCATCAGCGGCGAGTGTGTAAACTGTAGTTGATCCATTGTGACTGAATTTCAAATCAGTAGTAATGACGCCACCAGTCTCTGTCAGATGGGTGCCGCTAATTGTAATTTCATTAGTATCTACGTTAAAAGCCGGAGCTCCAGAAGTGCCAAAAGTAGTGGCAGTTGTTTCAACGTCTGCAAAGTCGGCCATGGCAGTGTTGTAATAATTTTTGGCCGCGGCTTCAGCTGCTACATTTTGACCTTTTGTCCTGTATGACAGGAAGTTCGGGATAGCAATAGCTGCCAGAATACCGATAATTGCTATAACGATCATCAGCTCGATTAATGTAAAACCTTTTTGATTGTTGCATCTTAGTTTTTGTACCATAGTCTTTCTCCTTTTTTTGTTTTCCCCGATTAAATCGCTCTGCGATGCTTACGGGATAAATTTGTTTAGTTTGTCAATATTTAATTCAACTTAATGGTATTATAAAGCAATTAATATGCCATGTATTCATCTGACATATTGCACTGTTAATGGCAAGGGGTAAAGTTCTTTAATAGCAAAAGGTTAGACCCTGTATGTTTTTTAACAGCCTGTATATATTTTTCAACTCCCAGAAATAAAACCGGTTATTTTCACCAAAGTCATGTTGTTTTCGCCACCAACCGAACAGCGGAGAAATTTCTTTTTTTGACAGGATTAACAGGATAGACTGGATAATGTTCATGTTAATCATGAAATAAAATCCTACAAACGAAAATATTATTAGATTTTGCTATGCCCAGTTCCTGAAAAGAGAATTTGAAAGAAGGCTGCAAGAGTTTCAATCTATATCACATACTGTACATTTGAAGCGTTAACAGGATAGAATTGGCTGATAAACAGGATATAAGATATGCCTGCCGGCAGGAAAGTAAAAAAATCAGGTAAATCCCGTTAATCCTGTCAAAAAATGTTCGTCCAAAGGACGCTAAGTTCAGTATCTTCACATTCAATACTTTGCTTGACTTTTAAAAATATCATAGCATATTATATGCTGTAACATCAACCAGGGAGGACAATATGGGATCAAGAAAAACTGCCAGCGCCAGAGCATTAATAGAACCCGAGGTCAAAAAAGAGGCTGAGAAAATACTCAAGAGCCTGGGATTGTCAATTTCAACATCATTTGAATTGTTTTACCGGCAGGTTATTGCCCAACGCGGGTTGCCTTTTGAACTTCACGTTCCCAACGAAAAAACCATGAAAGCTATTGAGAATTCCAGGCAAGGTAAGGGGAAAGCATTTTCCACACCTCAAGAACTTTTTGATGATCTTGGAATATGATATAATGAGATTAATCAGACGTGACACACAGTTCAAAAGGGACGTTAATAGGATAATCAAACGCAATAAAGATATCAACAAGTTGAAAGATATTATTAAGCACCTGACCAATGCTGAAAAACTGCCGCCGCAAAATAAAGATCATCAACTAAAAGGCACCTTAAAGGACTGCAGGGAATGCCATATTGAGCCTGACTGGTTGCTCGTTTATCGCATAGAAGGAAGCAAACTTTGCCTCATTCGAACAGGAACACATTCAGATTTATTTGAATAAAAAGGGGCTTTCGTAAATCAGACTATTTTAAATGAATATTCAAAAAAGTCACAAGGGTTCTGCTCTTTTGATTTAGCCGCAAAAAATCGCAAAAAGCGCAAAATGGTTTGAATCTTAACAATTTTCCCACTAATCCGCGGTGAACCTTTATATTTTTGTGCCGTTTTGCGGCCATCACAAATTCTTCGGGTCATCAAATGTTAAAAGGGCTGGCAAATAAAAAATGATCCGGTTCTACAGACAATTTCAAAAAAACATTAAAAATATTTCCAGCGGTATACTTATATACTCGTCATTATAGTAAAAAGTATCTTTAGAAATGATTATTCCTTTCTTAAATCCCAACTTATGTATTAACTTGAAATCGCTTTTCTCAATCTTATTTTGATACTTAACTTCAACAGGCATCAAAATATTATCTTGTTTAATCAAAAAATCAATCTCGCCGTTATTTCGAAAGAAAAAGACTCGAGATCCGGTCCAGTCTTTTACCTCGTAACAATGAAAAAGAAGATTAGCCACTGCCATTTCGGCAAGGCAGCTCTTAATTTTTATGTTTCTGAGCTTTTCTTCACTTTTCTCCTGAAATAATAACCAGTTTTCAACCCACCCCCATAAAGACCATAAGATAAACGGATCCAGAAAATAGAACTTTTTCATTTTTTTTATCCTTGGCAGTCCGGTATTAACATCTGCCTGGTAAAGAAGCCTTAGTGTAAATGAGTCCTCCATGACCTGCATATATTCTGAAACAGTCTTATGAGTGGCAATATCAATTTTTTTGGCAATTGTTTCCCATCCAAAAACAGAAACCTTTATTTTCAATAACCGGGATATAATCTGTCGCGTAGTTCTTTCATTTTTACCTGCTTTTGCCATATCGCCCCGGATCCATTGAAGATAGATTTCATAGATGTCAAATGCTATAAAGCCGGAACTATACAGTTCGTTAATTGATTTTATGAATCCGCCGCTGATTAAATAGCGATCAAACAATCTGGAAAGAGAGCGCTTGTAAGGATTGAATGCAAAGATATCCCTGAAATTGCCCTCTGTAAGATTAAAAACATCAAAAAAGGGTATTTCTTTGAAATGTGCTGCCATATCCGGTGATGTAAGTGATACATATTCCCGAAAGGTAAGCGGCAATAAAATTTTGTCCGGATGAGCCCCTCTTCCTCTGCGGCCTGGAAGCCTCTCTATGCCCAGTCTGAGATCAGAAGCGTTTGAGCCGGAAAGAATCAGGATAGAGTTGCTCAACTTTCCAAGATCAGTTAGATGTTTGATTCCTCTTTGCCAATTGTTGACTGCGGTTATTTCATCCAAAAACAGAAATGCCCTTTCCGGAGGGTTAGGTAATCTGTCTAAAAAATCAAAATATGTCTCAATCAGTTCTATAATATCTTTATAAGAATCCAGATTATCTGCGCTGTAATAGACAATCTGTTCTTTCCTGATTTCAGGGTCTTTAAGTAATTTTTTGATCATAAGCTTGAGCAGTGTAGTTTTGCCCACCTGCCGCGGACCCCGCAATGTGTATATATGAAAGGAAGAGAAATCAAACTCATCCATCAAGGAAGGCTGCCATTTTAGCGATTGCTTTTGCCATTCCATGATTTTTGGGTCTTTTTCAATCAGGGACGCGTCTTGCCACCAGATATTTTGATTAATCAGATGATTTAGCATATTGATATTTCCAATATCGAATTTAAGTAAAATATGATATTTGCAATACCTCTTTCAAGCACAATTGTCAATAATAAACATCTTCAGAAATTTATAAACTGAAAAAGTAACCTGCTAACTGGGATGATGAAAATGCCCTTCATATGCTCATCATTATCTAAAAAGCCGGTTTGCCGATATTCTGTATGCGTTTCGTTTTTGCATTGACGCGACATTGGGCTCCAGGCAGACCTGTATAAACGGCACATTGTTTAAAGCGCTCATTGTTTCAAAATGATGACGATCAATGGAGCCATCTGTAAGCTTTGATTCCACAAGAAGCCATGGAGCGCCATCTCTGACGACGAGAAAGTCGGTTTCCTGTTTTTGCTTGTTTCGGATGTAGAACAGGTGAAAATCGTCACCAGTTGCATCTTCCCACAGGCTCAGTCGCGCGTTTAATTCGCAGGCTATGTAATTTTCAAACTGAGCTCCTTTGTTTTTAATCCTTGACCAATCATAAAGATAGTATTTGCCGGCCTTCAGCAGTGACCGCTTTATGTTTTTCGAATAAGGTCTTATGGAAAACGTCAGATAAAAATCTTCCAGCCGACGGAGATAATTCTTCACAGTCGCCGGGCTGATCTGAATGTGAGAAGCAAGCGACGACTGCGACAGAGGACTGCCGATCATTTCGGGGAGCAGGTTGTACAGGTCAAAGATATATTCCCGGTCAATAATTCTTGTCAACGCCCCGATATCTTCGCGTATAACAGTATCTATATAATCCCGTGCCCACTTTTTGTGAAATACCTGCGATTGTTTCAAAAAGGGTTCAGGAAAGCCGCTGTATTCCACTAACTGCTCAAGCAATTTCTGCGGAGCCGGCGCTGCATCAAGCGCAATTTCAATGAAGTCATGAGCAAATTCCGGAACATTAATCTGCACAGAAAAATCAGAATGTACTTCATTCAGAGTAAGTGGCATTAAATGAAACGTAAAGTAACGGCCTGCAAGGCTGTCTCCTGCGCGTTTCATGATATTCAGTTTCGCGGATCCTGTGACAATAAATTGGTATCGGTCTGATGTCTCATCAAAAGCCGCTTTAAGGATATTTTTCCACTTCGGCATCTTGTGGATTTCATCGAAACAGACCCATAGCTTCTTTGCGGGATCCATCGCGTCTGCCGTAAAAAAAAGCTCATTCTCTTTATACCTTTGACGAACATTTCGCAGATCCCATAGATAGTATAACTGTTCCGACTTTTCTTCGCAAAGCTTTTGCCTGGCGAGGGTAGTTTTCCCGACCTGTCGAGGACCGGTGATAAACCGCATCTGACGTCCCCATTGAGGGGAGAATGCTATATTGTATAGATTTCTCTTAATCATAAGCGACTATTTACGATATATATTTAAAAAAGTCAAACTATTTTAAATAAACATTCAAAAAAGTCACAAGGGTTCTGCTCTTTTGATTTAGCATGTTGATATTTCCAATATCAAATTTAAGTAAAATGTGATATTCACAATATCTCTTTCAGGCACAATTATCAATAATGATTCGTAAAAAGTCGAAGAACTTGTCATTGCGAGCAAAGCGAAGCAATCTCTTAACACATTGATAAGCCACGAGATTGCCACGTCGCCTTGCTCCTCGCAATGACCGAAATTAGGCAAAAGGTAGTGTTTTGCAAAGGTCTCTTATTGCCCATCGGAAACAAGAGAGTTTTGCTCTCCCTTAAGAATATCTTCAGCAATCAAAACTAAAGAGACTTGTGCTTGTTTCAGATCAGGTTGAGTTACCCATTTTATTGGAGTCAGGAGTTCTACCGGAAACTCTTTTATTATTCTGCTGACCTCAATTGGTTCGACCCATAAATCTTTCTTTTTTGCTTCTTCAATAATATCCTCCCAACTAAAGGGGTATTTCCCCGCGATAAAAAGTATGTCCGCATAGTCCTTTGGTTCCATCCGACTTAAAACGCAAATTTTATTGGAAAGAATATTTCTCCAGTTATCGACATTTTTAAAAAAATTACATTGTTCCAAATCACCAAAATGAAAAGGAACATCATTTATAAAATCAATTTTCAGAACAAGTTGATTCTTGCTTAAAAAAATACGCAAAAAAGATTCACCGGTTATTGAGACAGTACACTGAAAAGATGTTTTTTTTAAATGAGTTATGACTATCTCGCATTGATGTTTAAAATTTGGATGGTCGTTTAAGAACAAATCCAAATCATCAGAGTATCTGTGTTCAAGGAAACACCTGCTTAACGCAGTCCCGCCAGACAGATAAAAGTCAACATCCAGGCTCTGAATTTCCCTTAAAATTTCATCCTGAAATGGATATAGTTTATTTAAATAATATTTCTCTCGCATACTTATATTTTTTCTTTAATTCCTTTGGATACAATCTGCCAAGGACATCATCAGTTAAGGCTTCTCTCAATAATTTTTTTGGAATAAGTTTGATCAATGTGTACCAATCGTATGTAGATAACAGTCTGCAAAAAATTAATTTTTTATCAAAAAGTGGTAAAGTTTCAATCTTACCAATTATCAGGTCATATAATTGGTTTTCATCAACATCTTTATCCCAGAAGGCATTTGATAATAATTTTTTTTTATCTTCCGGTGTCAATTGCTTCATTTTAATTCTTTTTCATTAGATTATTTCGTAAGCATTAACGGTTGTTCCGCCAGAGCGCTTTATCGAATTCACATTTTTTCAACCGTAAACCGATAACTGTAAACCGTGAATGGTTATACTATTACTAAATATCGAGTTTTTCAAGTCTGTAACGAAGTGAATCAAAACTTATATTAAGATATTTAGCGGCCTTTGTTTTTGAACCATTTGCTTTTTGAAGAGCTTTTTTTATCAGAATTCTCTCAAACTTCGCCAGCTCGTCATTTAAGTTTACACCTTCCTCAGAAATGTCGGCACTTAAAACATTATTTTCATCTGATCCCCCGGATCCGGGTATAACAAGGTTTTCCGGAAGGATTATATTAGTAGTCTCAAGCGCCACACTTCTTTCAATAATGTTTTCCAGTTCCCTTACATTACCGGGAAAAGGATGCTGCATAAGAAGCTGAAGCGCATAAGGAGAGATCTTTTTAATCTCTTTTTTAAATTCTTTTGAATATTTTTCTATAAAATAATTTGCAAGCAAAGGAATATCTTCATTTCTTTCTCTTAAAGGCGGGATCTCCACCGGAATCACGTTGAGCCTGTAATAGAGATCCTCTCTGAAGCCGCCGTTTTTAACCTGTTGCTCCAGATTCTTATTTGTGGCGGATATAATCCTCACGTCCACAATTACATCCTCTGTTCCACCTATCCTTCTGAAGTTTTTTTCCTGAACCACCCGAAGAAGTTTTACCTGAAGAAACAGCGGCAGTTCACCGATCTCGTCAAGAAAAATAGTTCCCTTATGGGCAACCTCAAAAAGACCGGCTTTATCAGCAACAGCTCCGCTGAATGACCCCTTCATATAACCGAACAGTTCGCTTTCAAGCAGGTTTTCCGGTATGCCGCCGCAGTTTATAACCACAAATGATTTATCTTTCCTGGAACTGTTTTTATGAATTGCATTGGCAACCAGCTCTTTGCCTGTGCCGCTTTCACCAGTAATCAGAATGTTGGCGGCAGTATCCGCCACTTTTTTAACAAGTGAATAAACCTTTAGCATCCCCTTGCTTTTCCCGATCATATTTCCAAAGGAAAGACCGTCTTCCACATCTCTCATAAAAACCGCGTCTTCCTCTTTGATACCCTTTTTGCTGAGCGCATCCTTTATCACGGCCTTGAGGTCATCAACATCAAAATTCTTCTCAAGATAGTCGTATGCACCCTCTTTCATCGCGGCAACAGCTGTCTCTCCGGAAGCATAAGCCGTGATTAATATGACCATTGTTTCCGGTGAAATCTCCTTGATATTTTTCAAAACATCGATTCCATCGATTCCGGGCATTTTCAGATCAGTAATTACCAGCTCAAATTTATGCTTTTTACACAAACCTATTGCTTCTTTGCCTCCACGAGCAATGGCAACCTCATATCCATCCCTTATAAGCAGAATCTCGAGAAATTCTCTCATGCCCTGATCATCATCAACAACAAGAATTTTTGCCATTTAGTACTCCTGAATTAATAAAGTGCCTAAAGTATATTAAAGTGAGCTAAAGTGCCTAAAGTTAAGGTATTCTGGCTATTTTAAAGTTTTGTAGAAATCGAAGTGAAAATGGCCAATAGTTCACCACATTCTTCGTGCTCTGCCTTTACCTGCTCCCACGGCAACATTTTTGCCTCTACAACTACTTCAAGCCAATATTGAGTTTAGCTTGCTTCGCTTATACAAATGAAAATTTTGTTTTTAAAATCTGCTTTGCTTCTGGAACGATTTGCCTCGCGATAATTAGCGCCTATAGATGTACCGGATTTAGTAATCTGATTCCGTATCACTCTGCCTTCGGGTGTGTTCGGCAGCTTTGAAGATAAGCGAATAATTCGCACTGCAAATTCCCGTGTCCGTTTTTCAAGTACTACAGCAAATTTTTTGTTATCCACCTTCCCACCCCTAACATTACTTCACTTTAAAATTAGCAGCGCCGAAGGCGCATTCCTCAACTTTAGGCACTTTAGGCATTTTAGGCACTTTAGCTCACTTTAGGCACTCTTCATTACTCTTTTATCGGTAGCAAAACCATACAATCCGTGCCTTTCCCTGGTTCGCTTTTGATTATAATTTTACCCTTGTGGCTCTCCACAATTTTGTTCGCAATTGCCATTCCAAGGCCTGTGCCGTTTTCTTTTGTTGTATAAAAAGGTTCGAACATTCTATCCAGATCTTTTTCTTCTATTCCGCATCCATTATCGCTTATCTGCAACCTGAGCTGTTCTTTCTCGGGAAGAGTTTTTATTCTCAGAGTTCCGCCCTCAGGCATCGCCTGTATGGCATTTAAAATAAGATTCCAGATCACCTGCCTTATTTCCGCATAATTTCCATATATACTGGCCTGATCGCATAAATCTTTGTTTACTACAATATGTTCGTTCCATTCAGGAACAAAGTTAAGAGATTCAAGGACATCATTGATAATAGTTTTAACGTCAATATCTTTTCGTTCAGACTCTTTGTGGCGCGCCAGAAGAAGGAAATCTTTAACAAAACCTTCAAGCCGTTCCTTTCCTCTCAAAACAATCTGCATAAGCCTTTTATCTGTTTCGTCCAGATTTAAATCTTTGCTTAACATCTGAATAGGCCCGCTGATTGACGCAAGAGGATTTCTTATTTCATGGGCAAAACCTGCGGCCATTTCACCGACAAAGACAAGTCTTTTGTTTTTTTCGATTTGCTGTTCCATTTTTTTAATGGCTGTCAGATCCTGGAAGATCATAATATTGCCTATTTTTACTCTATTTCCGTCAACAAGGGGAGAAACGGAACAACCAAGTATTTTCCCTGAATATGAAACTTCAAATCTGCTTGCCGGCTTCCATAGACTTTTTTTATCAGGCATTTCCGGCAAAGAAGAAAAAACACTGTGAATCTGTTTATTTATAACTTTATAACGCGAAAAACCGGTGATCTTTTCAGCGCCTGTGTTAAAAGATTTTATATCACTATTAAGATTAACTGTTAAAATCCCTGTATCTACAGATTCTATGATGCTTTTGTGCAGCAGGTCAAGCTGATCAAAAGCGCTTTCTTTCTTCGCCAGAAGCTCTCTGGTTTTTTTCTCCTGCCTGGCGGCAAAACTTGTCAGCAATGCAATAATATAAAAGGCTATGATATGGACAAAAATTCTCGAAAATACATAACCTGCATCGCCTTTATAATCATAGCCCAATGGATATAAAGGCTGAATAATGCCATAATACTCCAGATCAAGCATAAGCCCGTAAAATATGCTGCAGACTGAGGCTGAAATCAACCCTCCTCTGCCAGACAAAAAAAATGCTGAATAGATGATAACAAGTGGATACAATACAGGATATATACTTTCAATCCCGCCGGTTACATATACAAGTCCGGTTATCAGCAATATGTCTAAAAGGCTCTGCAGATATATGTTTGCATTGATGTTTTTTATGATTTTTGGAATAAAAAGGCAGAAAAAAGAAAGGAGATAAGTTAATACTATAATAAAATATATTGGCGTAAGTGCTACATTAGATAAGGATCCGGTTGTTTTAATCTGTATAAAGCTGACTATGCTGAGCAAAAAGGTTGCAATTACAACCCTGAAAAATATCAACCATTGAATTCTTTTCTTCAAAGAATTATCTTTCAAACACAACCTTCCCGCCTACCATGGTAAGGACAGCTCCGCCCTTCATTTTCCAGCCGTCAAACGGGGTATTGCGGCTTAAAGATTGAAAGCTGTCTGCGTTAACCTCATAAACTACATCCGGATCAATAATTGTTATATCAGCAGGACTGCCTTTTTTTATGCCGGAATAAAGCCCTGTGATACGGGCGGGGTTTGTCGACATTTTTGCTATAAGATCGGTCATTGTTATTACTTTGTTTTCAACAAGCCTTAAACCCAGAGAAACAGATGTCTCAAGGCCTATTATGCCGTTTGCCGCAAGGTCGAATTCAACATCTTTTTCAATAGATGAATGAGGAGCATGATCTGTAGCAATAACATCAATGGTTCCGTCATGAAGACCTTCAAGGATTGCCTCCCTGTCACGACTGGAACGCAGAGGAGGATTCATCTTTGCATTTGTATTGTAGCCTTTAACAGCATCCTCTGTAAGTGTAAAATAATGCGGCGCTGTTTCAGCAGTTACATTAACGCCTCTGGCTTTTGCATTCCTTATAGCGTTTACAGATTCAACTGTGCTTACATGTGCGATATGAAGACGAGCTCCGGTTAATTCACAAAGACCTGTATCACGCATAACCATACTGCTTTCAGCAGCATTTGGTATTCCGCTGAGACCCATTCGTGTTGCAACAGCCCCTTCATTCATAACACCATTTGCAACAAGCTCAAAATTCTCGCAGTGAGATATTACAAGAAGACCGAATCCCTTTGCATATTCCAGAGCCCTGCGCATAAGCTGGCTGTCTGTTACAGGGTTGCCGTCATCAGAAACCGCTATAGCCCCTGCTTTTTTCAAATCACCATATTCGCAAAGACCTTTTCCCTTTAGCCCCGGGCTTATTGCAGCAACAGGATAAACACGGACTATATTTGCAAGCCGTGCTTTTTTTAATATATATTCTGTAATCTGAGTATTATCATTTACAGGGTTTGTGTTCGGCATTGTACATACTGCGGTAAAACCGCCAAATGCTGCGGCTCGTGAACCTGTCTCTATTGTTTCCTTATATTCATGCCCTGGATCACGAAAATGGACATGCATGTCAATCAGTCCTGGCGCCACTATTTTGCCTGAAGCATCAATGACTTTGAGCTTTGAGCTTTCAGCTTTGAGCTTTGAGCTTTCAGCTTTTATCTCAATTATTTTTCCATCTTCAATCAAAATGTCCATGATGCCGTCTAAATTACCGGGATCAATTACTCTTCCACCTTTAATCAGCGTCAACATTACGCGCACCTCCTGCGAGCAGATATAAAAGAGCCATACGTATGGCAACACCATTTGTCACCTGATCAATAATTATTGAATATGGTCCGTCCGCAACATCAGGCGCTATCTCAACGCCTCGATTAACGGGCCCGGGATGCATGATCAGCACGTCTTTTTTAGCGCTTTTCATCTTTTCTGCTGTCAATCCATAAACCCTGGAATATTCACGTTCAGTTGAAAACAGAAAGCCGTTTTGCCTCTCCTTTTGTATCCTGAGCATCATTATTACATCAGCATTGCAAACAGCATCATCCACACTGTATGTAACAGAAACCCCAAAATCTTCAATCCCTTTGGGAATCATAGTTGGCGGACCGGCTAAAACGACGTCTGCACCCATTTTTGTGAATCCGATTATATTTGACCTTGCTACTCTGCTGTGTGATATGTCTCCGACTATAGCAATACGCAGTCCTTTTATTGATCCTTTTTTTTCTATAACAGTCATAATATCAAGAAGTGACTGTGTGGGATGAGCATGCATACCGTCGCCTGCATTAATTATGGAAGTTTTTAGTGCTTTTGCCAGCATATGTGGAGCCCCTGCCATAGAATGGCGCATAACTATAATATCGGGATTCATAGCTTCAAGGTTACGAGCCGTATCTATAAGAGTTTCCCCTTTTACCAGGCTGCTGGTACTTCCTGCTATTGAAAAACAGTCTGCGCTGAGCCGTTTTGCCGCTATATCAAAAGAAGTTCGGGTACGGGTGCTGGGCTCATGAAAAAAAAGCACTATTGTCTTGCCTCTCAAGGTTGGGACTTTTTTAACAGACCTTTTTGAAATTTCCTTCATTTGTTCAGCAACATTAAGAATCAAAGTAATTTCATCCACAGAAAGCGATTCCATATCCAGAATATCTTTTTTTACAAACTCCATGATCCTCCTGTTTTATTTTGCCATGAAAAACCTGGTCCTTTGGCCAGGATTCTTTACTTTAACAAATGCCCAATCCTGCTCCACCTCGTCCAATTCCACCAAGTCAACCAATTCCATCCTCCCGGAAAACTTCCATTATCCCATGACCAATAAATAATAAATGCTTTTCCTTTTACAGCTTTTAAATCAACAAAACCCCAGAATCTGCTGTCATAGCTATGATCTCTGTTATCACCCATCACGAAAAGGGATTTAAAAGGCACTGTAACAGGTCCGAAATTGTCTCTTTGCTGAAAAGCCGCTGGAATTATGTGTGAATCTGTATGAATAGCATAATCATTATTAACAACAAGCTTGTCATTGATATATACCATTTTATTACGCACCTCAACTACATCTCCGGCAACACCAACAACCCTTTTGATAAAATCTTTTTTTGGATCCTCCGGAAACTTAAACACTACAATATCCTCGCGCTTCGGGTTTTTTACAGGTATAAGTGTAATGTTTGAGAATGGGAGCTTAATTCCATAAATATACTTGTTAACAAGTATATGATCTCCTATCAAAAGAGTCTGCTTCATGGAACCTGATGGAATTTTAAATGCCTGAACAACAAATGTGCGTATAAATAAAGCTATAACTATCGCAATAATTATTGCTTCTATGTTTTCGCGAAGAACGCCTTTTTTTTTAGGCTTGATGTCTTTTTCCGGTTTATCTGATTTCAAAATAATATAGAATCCTTTCTTTTAAAATTAGTCACGAAAGTACGAAAACACGAAATAATATTTACGACTTCATAAAAAACTGCTTTTCACCACGAAGAACACAAAGAACACGAAGATAAAATTGTAAGTCTTAAAAATAAAATCCCGTCAATCCTGTAAATCCTGTCTAATAAGTCTCCTAATCCTCTGCAACCCACCCCCTGATTCCTGATGAATTTTTACGAAAGCGTAAAGAATAAAACCCTTAATACCAGATTGCTGAATATTCCTGCAACCACATCATCCATAACAATCGCTGTTCCTCCTGATAATTTCTTTTCAACAAGCCTTATTGGAAAGGGTTTCAGAATATCAAAGAATCTGAATATTGCAAATCCGGCCAGCGCATAAACTGCATTAAAAGGCAATCCTAATAAAGTTATCATAATACCTGCAATTTCATCAATAACAATACAGCCCGGATCCTCTTTTTTTAATATTTTTTCAGCATGATGAGCTATAAATACAGCAAAAAAAATAAAAATCACTGTCAAAGAAAAAGCAACTGAAAAATCAATTATAGACAATAAAAAACATATAGGAAGTCCAAGCATGGTTCCAAATGTGCCTGGAGCAAAAGGAATGTTTCCGATAAAACAGCCAGTTGCAAAAAACACTACTGATTTTTCTCGAAAATTCATGGCCAGTTTCTATATTTTGAGTTGTTTTTTGTCAAGGCATAGTTGTTTTGTTGTATAGCGCCAGCTATCCTGAACCGTTTTTCAAAGGTCTCTAAGAACACTAAAGAAATATAAGGAATCCTGGCCCAGAGGACTATGCTTTGGCTATCCCCAGAGGGAATTTGCTTTGCATGAAAAAGATGAACCCTGGTCGCCTCTGGCGCCGCCGAAGGCGGGTAAACATCGAATGTGGATATCGCTTCGCTCATTTCTTTAATAAAATTGAAACGCCGAAGGCGTACCTTAATTCGACGTTGGAAGTTCGATGTTCGACGTTCGACGTTCTTTTTTTAAACACAAAACTCCAGGGCAAAGCCATCTATCTCTGA
>CAYYMU010000005.1:3006-27528 GCA_964472445.1 uncultured Desulfobacteraceae bacterium | reverse complement strand
AGCCAGCGACCATACCATCGGCTCTGTCCAGCCATGCTTTTCGGCTACTTGGGGGGCTGTAAATCCTTTCGATAAATCGGTATTTACAAGTTTTGCCAATTCTGGCATTTTTTGTAAATGGATAGAAATAGTCTGTTGTAGTACACCAAACCGGTTCGCCATTCGCTCCTGTGGGATGTGAAGCCCGTTCATTCGTAATATCTTCAGATCCAGATCCATCTGGAATGTCGCTCTTAAATCGGCTATATATGCGTCGACTGCCTGCCTTGAACGACCGATTGCCTGCCCGATCTCAAAAGATGTCAAACGGGAATTGTTTTCATATGCCCGTCGGGCCGTGGTTCTGGCTTCATCTTCAGTTAACTGGAGAGGGCCTATTGCTTTTTTAGCCGCATAGAGGAGGGGATCCAAACCATCCAGCGTTATAATGTGAACCGGTATTTCGGTTGCGCCGATCTCCTTGTATGCATGCCAGCGATGGGCTCCGTCCAGAATGCGGTATTTATCAGTATAATCCGGATGAATCTGTACCTCAATGGGATCGATCTCAAAACCATCGCGCATGTTTTCGGCAAACATGGAGACGCGCTTTAGAGAAACATTGTTTCTCGGATATATTTCCTCATCCAGAATTATTTGTGTAATGGGAACTGTGCAGGCTGTTTTTGCCATGATGCCACTTTCTGCAATAATCAGGTTTAAATTGATGCAAAAGCGCAAGAACTAAGGTCAAAAAAAAACGCCGCTTAATCAGGCATAAGTATCTGAAGATTATTATCAGCTCAACCTGTATTTCAAATAAGTAAACCGCTACAAGCACAGTAGATTGGACTTTTTACGACGCCATCAATCTTTATCCAGTCCAAATGCATGATGAAGAACGCGCACTGCCAATTCCGCATATTTTTCTTCTATTATGCAGGAAACCCTGATTTCTGATGTGCTTATCATAAGAATATTAATATTTTCACCAGCCAGAGTTGCAAAAATTTTTGACGCTACCCCTGAATGGCTCCTCATCCCAACACCAGTAACAGAAACCTTCGCAATATTTTTATCACCAAATACCTTTTCCGCACCGATCTCTTCTGCAACCTTTTTTTCTATTTCAAGAGCCTTGTCAAAATCCTTTTTTGAAATAGTAAATGTAAGGTCTGTCAGACCTCCTGCGCGCGTATTCTGAATAATCATATCCACCAGTATTTTTGCATCTGCAACAGGCAAAAAAATCTTTGACGCTACCCCGGGACTGTCTGGAACCTTTTTCAGAGTTATACGAGCTGTATCCTTGTTGTGAGTTATGCCGGACACAATCAGACGCTCCATATTAGAATCTTCATTAATAACCATCGTACCTTCCTCCTCGCTGAATGATGATCTTACATGCACTGGAACATTGTATTTTTTGGCGAATTCTACAGATCGAATCTGTAGTACCTTTGCTCCAAGGCCAGACATTTCAAGCATTTCATCATAAGAAATTGCGCTGAGTTTTCTTGCCTTATCACAGATATTGGGATCCGTAGTATATATGCCGTCTACATCTGTAAATATTTCACATTTATCAGCATTAATAGCTGCGGCTATTGCAACTGCAGATGTATCTGAGCCGCCGCGTCCAAGAGTCGTTATGTTGCCTTCAGCGTCACATCCCTGAAATCCTGCCACTATTACTATATTGTGTTTCTCAATAAGCTCCTTTATACGGCTGGCTCCCACTTCCATTATACGGGCACTGCCATAATTTTTATTTGTTATAATTCCGGCCTGATATCCAAGTATGGACCTGGCAGGATAACCCATTGACTGTAGAGTCATAGCTAAAAGAGCCACTGTTGTCTGCTCGCCTGTGGCAAGCAAAACATCCATCTCTCTTTTATCAGGCAGGGAAGCAGCCTGATTTGCCATTTCAGTCAGTTTATCGGTAACACCTGACATGGCTGAAAGCACAACAACCAAATCATTACCCTGGTCAAAATTTTTTGCAATCCTTTTTGCAACTTTGCGAATCCGTTCGAAATCGCCCACTGATGTGCCACCGAATTTCTGAACAATCAAACTCATCTTTTCTCCTTATTCCTGGCCTCGTCAAGTAGTGATTCTCCAACTCTACCACTCGACAACTCAACTATTTAACGATCTTTGTATATAATTTTTTAATTTTCTCCATTAAATTACATTTATCATGTTCACCCACAGTTATAGTGATTTTTCGTGAATTGTCATTTAATATTTCAAAATTTATAGTCACATATTCATTCAAAAAATCTTTGCCGATCTTATCAGCCCATTCAACAGCTACTACGCCTCTGCCGTGTAATATCTCATACAGCCCGATCTCTTCGAAATCAACAGGCTCTTCTATTCTATACAAATCAACATGAAATAAAGGGAATCTGCCTGGATATTCATTTATCAAAACATATGTAGGACTGTTTATATAATAATCGTCCGAAACTCCAAGACCTCTGGCCAGTCCCTGAACAAATGAAGTCTTCCCGCTTCCAAGATCACCGATTAAATATATAACCGTTCCTTCTGAAATAGATATGCCTAAATTCTGGCCAAGCAGTTGAGTTTGTTCAAGCGAATTTGTTATTAACTTAATCTGTCTGCTGATCATAACCGGCTTAAGTATAATTTTGAATTTTGAATTGTTAAGGATGAATCTATACTTCCCCAAGGAAATCATACCCTAATTCCTAAATTCTCTTACCTCTTACCTATACTACTCTGGATACCCGCATTTGTGGTTGTGACAGAAGCTTGCTGTTTGCCAGGTGTCTGATTTGCCCTGGTATGGCACTTATTACATCCGATGCAAGAAAACCAAAGGGCCCTGTCTTTTCTGAAAGTGAATCAGCTGCTGCCCCGTGCAGAAATACACCAGCATGTGCGGCTGCTTCAGAAGAATAACCCTGAGTAATCAGGCCTGCTATTATTCCTGTAAGCACATCACCCATCCCTCCGGATGCCATACCTGAATTGCCGGTTGAATTAATAAAAACACTGCCATCTGGATGAGCGATTACTGTCTTTGCGCCCTTAAGTATTAAATGTGTATTGAACTTTTCTGCAAAATCCCTTGCAAAACCTGTGCGATCTTTCTGTATGTCTCCGGCAGTAGAATTAACAAGTCTTGCCATCTCTCCAGGATGAGGAGTCAATACGACTGGAGCCTTTAGATTGTGCAGAATTTCTGTGTGCCCTTCAAGACTGTTTATTCCATCTGCATCAATAACAAGCGGCACTGTGCTTTCCTGAATAATCCTCCTGACAAGTCTTTTTGTTTCAAGAGCATTGCCAAGGCCGGGACCTATTGCAAAACATCTCTTGCCTGAAAGAAGCTGAATAATCTGATCAAAGGATGCTTCATCCAGCATACCCTCATTGGTCTCGGGAAGTGGGAATGTCATTGCTTCAAGAATCAGGACTTCAAGAACAGGATTTATACCTCTGGGCAATCCAATAGTAACAAGTCCTGCTCCAGCACGCATTGCAGACATGGCTGCCATAGCTGCTGCGCCTGTTTTCCCTGGAGATCCGGCAAGCAGCAACAGATGACCTGTACTGCCCTTGTGCGCATCAGGAGCCCTTGGTTTAAAATAATTACGAACTAAACCCCTGGTTAAAAGCTGGTGCACAGGTTTTACCTGCTCTGCTATATGATGCGGTATGCCTATATTTACTATTTCAAGGCTTCCGGTATAATCAGCACCCGGGAAAAGAATATGGCCTGTTTTTGCAAATGCAAATGTTGCCGTGGCCTGCGCGCTGATACATGCACCACAGGGCTGGCCTGTATCTGCATTAAGGCCAGAGGGTATATCTACTGCAAAAACAGGTTTGTTCAGGCTGTTGATAAACTCGATAATCTGCCTGAAATATCCCTTTACCTGAGATCTCAGACCTGTCCCAAGTATAGCATCAACCCATATCTCCTGGTGAGCCATGGAGGTTCTATGCTTTGCAAAAGCCTTTTTGTCATCAATTTCAATGACAGGTATATTTAAAGAATCTAAGAGTTTTAGATTGGCAGCAGCATCGCCCTTGATTACGGTCTTTTTTGACAGAAGATATACAGTTACTTTAACCTGTTTCCATGCAAGATAACGCGCAATAACAAAACCATCTCCACCATTATTACCCCGGCCTGCTGCGACAGCAACCCTTTTAGCCGTAACATCCCCAAATTTTTCAAAGAAAATCTCAGTTGCGCCCCTGCCGGCATTTTCCATTAGAATCCTGCCGGGAATACCAAAAGATTCAATTGTAAGCTTATCCATTTTCTGTATTTCGCTGGCTGTTACAAGATACATTGATAACCTCTTAGCAGTTAAAACCATCTAAAATATTGCCGTTTATTTATAACTCCTTTATCAGCATTAACATTTCTTTTACCGCTTTATCCATTCCAACAAGAACCGCTCTTGAAACAATACTGTGACCAATGCTGAATTCATCAATTTCTTTAAGACCCTTAAATGCCTTTATGGTTTTATAACAAATCCCATGACCAACATTAACACCAAGCTTAAGTTTACTGGCAAGCTTTGCTGCATCAACAATTTTTGAAAAAGCATTTTGTCTTTTTGCATTTGTTGTCGCGTCACAAAATGATCCTGTATGTATTTCAATCATATCGGCATTTATCTGATGCGCTAACTTTATCTGATCAGGATCCGGATCAATAAATATGCTAACAGGAATATGACTGTTCTGTAATGTAGCGACTGTTTCAGAAATAATGGTTTTGTGAACTATTAAATCCAGACCTCCTTCGGTTGTCAATTCCTCTTTTCTTTCAGGTACCAGTGTTACGAGATCGGGTTTTATGTCAAGTGCAATGCCGACCATCCTGGGACTCGAAGCCATTTCCAGAATAAGCTTTGTCTGGACAATCTGTCTCAAAATTCTTACATCACGATCCTGGATGTGACGTCTGTCTTCCCGCAGGTGGACTACAATACCATCTGCTCCTGCCAGCTCAGCCAATACTGCAGCGGCTACAGGCTCAGGATAACGAACTACTTTCCTGACCTGCCTTAAGGTTGCTATATGATCAACATTTACAGCTAATCCTGCCATTATTAATACGCCTCCTGCATATAAAAAGATTTGATAATAATAAATTCATAAAGCAGCTATTAAAAATTAGGAATCAAAGCTCTCATTAACACCTAACATATCCAACAGCTCATGGCTCTTATTTTCCATTTTATCCGATTCTTCCTTTGACTTTTCATGATCATAACCAAATAAATGCAGCATCCCGTGTATAAGGAGCTGGTTAAAACGGTCTTCCATGCTAATGCCGGCAAGCTCTGCCTCCTTCATGGCAGTCTCAATGGAAATAACAACATCTCCAATAAGCTGAGGTGTTATATCCAAAAATTCTCCTTCGCGCATTGGGAAAGAAATAACATTTGTGGGACCTGACCGATCAAGATAATCTCTATTCATGGCCTCTATTTGAAAATCATCAACAATAAGAATTGAAAGCTCTCCATCAGGACAGTCCAAGGCGCTTAATATGGCCTGTGTTGTCTTCTTGATTTTCTCCTGAGATATCATGTGGTTGTTTTGTCTGTTGTCTATCAGAATTTCCATTTCCGTTTTTTCCATTGCCTGCAGTAGATTTTTCAGGATATTCTATTCTGTGATGATATATCCCGTTTAAGATTTTAATGAAGCTTTTCGCTATATTGTGCAGATCTTTTAAAGTCATATCACAATTATCAAGCTGTCCATCGGAAAAAATCTTGTTTATAAGCTTCTGCACAAGGCCTTGAATTCTTGACGGAGTGGGATTATCAAGCACTCTTGATGCTGCCTCAATAACGTCTGCCAGCATAACAAGACCAGCCTCCATAGTCTGGGGTCTGGGACCTGGATAAACAAAATTATCAATATTTACAGCATCTGCACCCTTTATTTTTTTTGCCTTTTCATAAAAATAGGATATAAGACTCGTACCATGATGCTGCTGTATTGTATCTATTATAGCCTGACCCAGTTTGTTTTCTCTGGCTGTCTCAACACCTTCCTTTACATGCGATATCAAAATCAGACTTGACATGGACGGAGCTAATTTATCATGCCTGTTTTTGCCGTTTTTCTGATTTTCAATAAAATACAGAGGTTTATTAATCTTGCCGATATCATGATAATATCCACACACCTTTGCCAGCAAAGGATTGGCTCCAACTGCCGATGCAGCAGCCTCAACCATGGAACCGACAATTACAGAATGATGATAAGTTCCTGGAGCCTCTATCATAAGCCTTCTGAGTATAGGGCTCTCAAGATTTGCAAGTTCTAACAGCTTTATGTCTGAGGTATAATTAAAGGCTAATTCCACAAAAGGCGCAATGCCTGCCGCGACAACTCCCGAACCAACTCCGCCTGCTATAAATGCAAAAGCACAGTCATATAAAAGACCAGGGCCTGAAAATTTGGCGATATAAAGATCTACCGCTGTTACAAGTATGAGGTTGAGAATTCCAAGCTTGATTCCCGCCTTTATAAATACCTTGCGTTCTCTACAGTGCCTTATCCAGTAAGCAGCCATTGAGCCGTTAAGTAAAAAATAAATAAAAATTTCAACTCTATTATGGAATATGATTGCAGTGCAAAGGGCAACAACCATTGCGAAGGAAACTGCTATGTCAAGACCTATAAATAAAGATATGGTCATAGCGCCTGCGGCAAGAGGGATCCCATAAATAACGGATGAAGAAAATATTGAAAAAGAAGGATTTTGAGTGAATGCATCAGAAAGTGATGAGGAAATTCTGGCTATAAAGATAAAGATTATAAGCATGCTGGCGATAAACAGGAGATTTTTATTGTCATTAAGAATCTTGCGAGTTTTAGGATCTCTGTGGATTACATAAATTATTATCAAAAGACATAAAAGCAGCATTGCACCTCCGATGCTGCTTGCAAATATTCGTTTGTTTTTTATCTGAGTATTAAGAGTTTTAAGCTTTAAAATCTGTTCTTTAGTAACCCTTTCCCCTTCACGCAAAAGCATCTCGCCTGCCTTTATTTTATAGAGAACGGGCTTTATTCCCGTAGCTGTAGTCTTTTTAAGTTCTTCGGTCGCACTCCTGTTTAATGTTATGTTTGGCTGTATAAGTCTTTGGGCAAAATCCACTACAAGGTTTATCAAAGTATAGTCTAAACCTTTGAGAATTGGTTGCCCAACAATTCTGACCATTGTTTTTGCCTGATCAAGGCCATAATATTGCTTTAAATTATTTACGACCCTGCTCGTTTCGGTTCCTACATCTCTGATCAATATTCCCTTGTCAGCTTCTTTAAGAAATATTTCCTTGTTTATTACAACACCGTTTCCCATAATCTGTATTAAAATTCTGGAAATAAGATAGGAAATATCTATGGAAAATTTTTCGTTTTCAAGGATTTTATACGCCCCGTTACTGACAGAAATACCGATCTTTTCTTCAAAGCTATTCTTCCTCTCCCATATCTGCTTATGAACACTATCTTTATTTTCAGCATCTTCTATATCCTGACTTTGCATTTCATCTTCAAAAACTGCTCTAAGATCTGCAAAGGCCTGTTGAACAGTGGTGGTTAGTTTTGATGATAAAATTGTGTCATAATCATAAACAGTTAAAATTTTCTCAGTAGCTATCTTGCGGTTTGCTTCTGTAGCAGACTCATCCTCGACAAAAAAATCTCTCGAAGCCTTGATATTCCTGTCAGCAACATCGCCTAACTGATAAGAATGCTCTGTAATAACAAGACTCGGATAAAGAATAGTGGTGAATATTACAGCAACGCCTACAAGTATTACCCATCGCATGTAGTTGCTGGAGACTAAAAGCCTGCTAATAGATTTTTTGCTCTTCTCAATATCTGTTGCCAGCTGTTTATTAATAGGATTCATTTCTTTTCTGCATCTAATTCTTCGTATGCCCTGATAATTTCCTGGACTAATTTATGGCGCACAACATCAACTTTTGAAAAAAATACAAATTTTATTCCGTCTATTCCCTGAAGTATATTTTTTGTTTCTATAAGCCCTGAAAGTTTTCCAACCGGAAGATCGGTCTGTGTAACATCGCCTGTAATAACAGCTTTGGAACTAAAACCAATACGTGTAAGAAACATTTTCATCTGTTCTGAAGTAGTATTTTGGGCTTCATCTAAAATAACAAAAGAATCATTTAATGTTCTGCCTCTCATGAAAGCAAGAGGAGCCACTTCAATAATTCCCTTTTTTATAAGTCCTGACACCTTTTCAAAAGGCATCATATCATGAAGCGCATCGTAAAGAGGTCTTAAATATGGATTAACCTTTTCGGCCAAATCACCGGGCAAAAATCCAAGAGCTTCTCCAGCTTCAACTGCAGGTCTTGTTAAAACTATACGGCTCACCCTTCCTTCTGAAAGAGAAGCAACGGCCATTGCCATAGCCAGATAGGTTTTACCTGTTCCTGCAGGACCAATTCCAAAAACCATATCATGCTTTCGAATAGAATCTATATATTCTTTCTGGGCACGGCTCTTCGGAGTTATTAAATGTTTTTTAGATGTAATGTAAACGGTTTCTAAAAAAATATCCTTTAAATTAATACTGTCATCTTCACTTAAAACCCTTATAGCATAATCAACATCATTTGGGTAAACTGGATAATTCGCCTTTAACAGGCAGTAGAGTTGCTCAAGTATATTTTGCGAAAGCTTTACTGCAATAGCTTCTCCCTGAATAAATACAGTGCTCCCTCTTGTGTTAATTGTGACTTTTAATGCATCAGCAATCCTTTGAAGATTGCTATTCTGTTCGCCAAAAACCTGTCTTGCAAGAGTTATGTCTGAAAACGTGTATTTACTTTTTTTATTATCTGATTTATCTTTCATATTAATAGAAACTTTATGGCATTGGTTATGTATCACAATCTTTTATTTTAATGCAAACTACAATTTTAAACTAATAAAGGATAAAAAAAACACCTTGACTGATAAAATTTGCTTTGTTAATTTAAACAGTTAATAGCTTTTATAATTTTAAAAACAGCAAGATTTTTTTGCACAAAATTTTTAAAGGTAAAGCATGAACACTTTTGATATTGCAATAATAATTATCTTTAGTTTTTGTATGATAAGAGGTTTTTTCAGGGGGCTTATAAAGGAACTGTCTTCTATCGTCGGTGTATTAGGCGGTTTTTATGCTGCATATACTTATTATATGCAAATTGCAGTTCATTTTTTGCCCTGGATAAAAAATGATTCGTATCGTTATATTATATGTTTCCTGCTCATTTTTTGCGTAGTTTTCATAATAATCAGCATCCTTGGCATAATAATCAAATATATCCTTAATATTGCCTTCTTAGGATGGATAGATCGAATTTGCGGGGCTGGATTCGGTATAATTAAAGGTGTACTGATTATCTCTATCCTCCTTATCGCATTTACTGCGTTTCTTCCAAAAGGCTCGCCTTTTGTAAAAAATTCCATGCTCGCACCTCATGTTAAAACAGTTTCTGAAAAAATGGTCAAAGTAGTCCCCAAAGATATGAAACACAGTTTCATGTCCAAAATGGAAGAATTGAAAAAAGCCTGGAAGTAAAAACAACACTATACATCTATGAACGAGACCTTTGAAAAACGCCCTGTTTTGCAAAGGTCTCTATGGGCCTGTTGATATGATCGCAATTATCGACTACAATGCAGGAAACCTTACAAGCGTGGCACGTGCTGTGTCATATTTAGGTTTTCAGCATATTATTACAAATGATATAAAAAAAATATCGGAAGCTGATCGAATAATTTTTCCAGGCGTTGGAGCTGCCGGTTCAGCAATGGACAGCTTAAAACATCTTGGACTCGATTCGGCGATAAAAGATTTCTGCGCAACCGGCAAACCAGTCCTTGGGATATGCCTTGGAACCCAGATTATTATGAGTCACAGCGAAGAAAATTATACCCGGTGCCTTGGCATAATAGACGGACATGTCAGGGCCTTTCCGGATGATATTAAATCCAAAGATGAAACAAGGCTGAAAATTCCTCATATGGGCTGGAACAGCATTAAAATCAAAAAACGACATCCCGTGCTTTCTGGGATACGCGAACATGATGAATTCTATTTTGTTCATGGATTTTATCCAGACCCGGTTAACAGCCTGAATGTTTTAGGATCAACAAATTATGGAATTTCTTTTGCATCGATTATAGGAACCAGAAATATCATTGCAACTCAGTTTCATCCTGAAAAAAGCGGAAGGCCAGGTCTGTCTTTACTTAAAAATTTCTGCACGTGGGAACCATGTTAAGCAAACGCATAATACCATGCCTTGATGTTCGCGAAGGAAAAACAACAAAAGGCATTAAATTCAAAGACAACTCTGATATCGGCGACCCTGTTGAGATGGCACGTTTTTATTATGAGGCAGGCGCTGATGAAATAGTATTTTATGATATTACCGCATCTCATGAAAAAAGAAATATTATGATAGATATGGTTAAACGTGTTGCTGAAAATATCTTTATACCTTTTTCAGTGGGAGGAGGAATACGAAGTGTTGAAGATATGCGAACTGTTCTGCTTGCCGGCGCTGAAAAGGTCAGCATTAATTCTGCCGCAGTAGAAAATCCCGGTCTTATATCAAAAGGCGCTGAAGCCTTTGGAAATCAGTGTATTGTACTTGGAATGGATGTAAAACATGTTGGCAAAAGCAGCCAGATTCCTTCCGGCTATGAAATAGTTATAAACGGCGGAAGGAAATATATGGGAATAGATGCTCTGCAATGGGCGATTGAAGCCCAAAATCTCGGGGCAGGAGAAATCTGTTTAAATTCTATAGATGCCGACGGAACCAAGCAGGGATATGAATTGAATCTGACCCGGCTTATATCAAAAAACGTTAACATCCCTGTAATTGCCTCTGGCGGCGCCGGCGAACCACTGCATCTCGCCGATGTCCTTACAACAGGATATGCTGATGCCGCACTTATTGCCTCAATGGTTCATTATGGTACATATACTATTCCCGACCTCAAAGTGTACCTGGATTCACAGGGTATAAAGGTTCGGAAGAACTGGTAATAAAAGGTCTTACTTTAAGAGATCTGCCGTCTGTTAATAAGGCCAATGCTCCATTTTTGTCTGTCCGAAATATTTGGCAATTATTTTTATTATATCTTTTTAAAACCGACGCATGTGGAAATCCAAATCTATTTTTCCAGCCCATTGATATTATAACAGTTTCAGGCCTGGTTTTTTCTAAAAATGCGTCAGTGCTTGATGTGCTGCTGCCATGGTGAGGAGCGACAAGGACTGTGCTTTTCAATTCATCTCCACAAATTGCCACCAGTTCTTTTTCAGCCCGTGCCATGATATCTCCGGGAAACAAAATCGATTTAGATCCAAAGCTGACTTTTAACACAATGGAATTATTGTTAAGATTTCTCCATTTCTCATTTTCTGCTTTATCACTGTAATCTTTTGGCGGATAAAGAATATTAAGTTTTGCTCCGTTTATTTCATAAACACGCTGCATGTCTTTAAAGGCAACTGTTTCTATATTATTTTTTTGTGCAATTCTTCTCAACTCTCGATAACCGCTTGTGTCTGCAAAATCGCTGTTACACCATAACCTCTTTACATTAAAATACCTGGCTATATATATTAACCCGTTCAGATGATCGGCATTTGGATGGGAAAGAATTATTGTGTCTATGGTTTTAATTTTTTTTCGCCATAAAACAGGGGCAACTATTCTCGCTCCTACATCAAAAATTGAATTATCTGAAAACCCTCCTCCATCAACAAGAAAACAGCGGCCCCCGGGCAGTTCGAGAAGAGCGGAACTTCCTTGACCAACATCGATAACTGTAACCCTGAGATCATTACGCCAGAACCTTTCATATAGCCAGTAACATGCATCAACACTGGCTGCAAAAACAACAAGTGCTGCAACAATTAATACTGTTTTTCTTCTAAAACCAGTATCTCCTTGCGACATTTTATTTCCAGATACACCGGACACAGGCATAACAGCTTTAGACTGTCTTGCAAAAACCCCTGATTTGAAAAACTGCAAAATAGCCCAGATCAACAAATAATAACAACATATTTCAAAGAAACTGGGGGTTATTGTTTTAATTGCCGCAAAAGAAAACCCTGCAATATAATTCACAATACTCAGCGCATATGCCAGCACTTCATTGCATGTTTTTACAAATATCAGCGCGCCAGAAATGCTCAGTGGAGATAAAAGAACAGCAATCAATCCCAGTGGAACAACAATAAAGCCTATTGCTGGAACCATCAATAGATTTGAAATAAGGCCAACCGTAGAAACCTGGTTAAAGTAAAACATGACTATCGGCAGTGTTCCGAGTATGGCAAAAAAAGAAACCAGTAAAAAAGAAAACAGACTCCCTGTTATCCTTGTGTGCCATTTTTTCTTAACCGTTTCTTTAATGCCTGCAGATTTCAGATATCTTAGTGGCCAGCCACATATTATTAAAAAAACAGCTGAAAAGGAAAGCTGGAATGAAATCGAGAAAAGTGATGGTGGATGAATAATAAGGATAAGCATTGCGGCTATTGCCAGAGTATTAATTGAATCTTCTTCTCTTTCAAACAGAAATGACATCAAAAAAACAATGACCATAATCAGCGCCCTCTGTGTAGAAGGCGACATTCCGGAAATAAGACCATATAAAATTACAGGAAATAAAGATAAAACAGCAGCCCCTTTTTTTATCCAGCCATTCCACAAGAAAAGTTTAATATAGGAAAGCAGCCTTCTGAAAAACATAAATGATGCAGTAGCAATAATCCCAACATGAAGTCCTGATATGGCAAGAAGATGACCAGTTCCAGAACGGTTGAATGCTTCTCTTATGTTTTGCGAAATACCGGTTTTATCACCTACAATAAGCGCTTTTAACACACTCTGCTTGTCTTCCCTGCCTGTCTCATCAATCATACTGGAAATTTTACTTCTGAACTTCTCTATTGCAGTATTAAACCCGGAAACTGAATTTCGATCTAATACAACGAGTCTTTTACCGGATATATAGGCACTACCCCATATTTTCTTAAAGCCCATATATCTTTTATAATCAAACCTGCCTGGATTATTGAAATTTCTTATTGATCTGATTTTGCTGATCAGGAAAAGCCTGTCTCCAACAAAAATATCTGCAAAGGGCTTTGTCACTGTAACACGAATCTTTCCTGCAACTGTAAAGGAGCTGTTATCACGACCAAGGGTTTCAACAGATAAAATTATTTTCAACCGATTATCATAAAATTCCGGGCTTTTATCGACTGTTCCGACAATTTCCCACGGATTTTTATCCGTAAAACTGGTGATATGGCTGGAAGAAAATCCGGGATCAATCCAGGGCTTTATAAGAAGGTAACCAAGGACAAAGAAGATAATTAGAGGTAAAAAAGACAGGCTTTTCTTATATTTTATTTTAATAAAGACTAGAACAACACATAAGAAAATTGTAGAATATGCCCAGATATTATTGCATGAAAACCTGGATCCAAGGACAATCCCAAATATCATTACTATCAAAAGGGGAATAATCGGACGAAAATAGATTCTCTCGAACATTTTTCATTCTCTGACGCGTTTTATTGCAGCACCAAGCATGGCAAATTTTTTCTCGATTGCTTCATAACCACGATCCAGATGGTAAACACGATTTACCTCTGTTTTGCCTCTTGCGACAAGACCGGCAAGTATAAGCGACGCGCTGGCGCGAAGATCCGATGCAATAACGGGCGCTCCAGACAGCATGGGAACGCCCTTAATCATTGCGGTAGTACCTGATATGGTGATATCCGCTCCCATACGCTTAAGTTCGCTTACGTGAATAAAACGATTTTCAAAAATGGTTTCGGAAATAATGCTCAATCCTTTGGCCACAGACATTAAAACCATAAACTGTGCCTGCATGTCAGTGGGAAAACCAGGATACGGCATGGTTTTAATATCAATACTGTTGATATTATCTGATCCAACGACATGGATACCTTTATCCTTTATCCTTATGTCAGCACCTGTAAGCCCTATCTTGTGAATAACAGTTCTCATATGATCAGGTTCGCAATTCAAAAGTTTTATATCTCCTCCCGTAAGAGCAGCTGAAACCATAAAAGTTCCAGCCTCTATGCGGTCGGGTATTATAGAAACCGACACAGGATGAAGGCAGGAAACCCCTTTTATCGTAATTACAGAAGTGCCAATCCCCTGAATATCTGCGCCCATTTTGTTTAATACATCGGCAAGCGCTACAACCTCAGGCTCACACGCAGCATTGCGAAGAACAGTAACACCATCAGCCAGAACAGCGGCCATCATAAGGTTTTCTGTCCCTGTTACTGTTACAATATCAAAATAAATTTCGTTACCTGTAAGACGATCAGCAGATGCCTCAACATAACCATGTTTTAATTCAATTGAGGCTCCAAGCCTGGCAAGCCCCTTTAGGTGAAGATTAATAGGCCTTGCGCCAATAGCACAACCTCCGGGTAAAGATACTCTGGCTTTCTTAAGTCTGGCCAGAAGAGGACCAAGAACAAGAATGGATGCTCTCATTTTTCTGACCAATTCGTAAGGCGCCTCGGTATTACAAATACCCGAAGCATTAACCATAACCGTGTTTCCATGTCCCTCTATCTTTGCACCAAGACCTGCCAGCAATGCTTTTGTACTTTGTATATCCTTGAGATCAGGAATATTATTATAAGTATTCGATCCGTCTGTTAATAAAGAAGAAACAAGTATCGGAAGAGCCGCATTTTTAGATCCGCTTATTTTTACTTCCCCTTTAAGTTTATGCCTGCCCTCTATTATAATTTTATCCATTTATTTTTCCGTTCATTATATTAAAAACATAAAAGCGCTTCCCCATATTATGAGATAAGCGCTTTTATAATATTGGAGCCTGAACAACTCCACATTTATCTGGTTATTACATCATACTTAAATATAATTTTTAATTTTTTTAATGACTTCCTTTGCCTTTTGCTGTATCAACAGCAGCCATAATCAAACAATAAGTCATGCCAAGGCCTATAATACTCAGCGCATACCACAGGCCACCCATAAACACCATATGACCCATATCCCACGCCCATTCAAACGAAAATGGAAACATGTTTCTCCTCCTCCATCTGCCGTTCCTGAGGGAATATCGGCAAATAACGGTATGAAATCATTATCAGAATAATCCCGTATGCTACGGGAAGAATTGTTGTGGCAAGCTCCTGCCAGCTTGGAAAATACATAAACCAGGTTTCAAAAGTCAGCACCGGAACAGCCATAACCTGCAGAACCATTACCCATCTATTCAAACAAACACCCAAAACAGCAAGGAATACAGCTAAAATAAGCAAAAATGAATACTTACGTCCTGTTTTGGTAATAAGAATAATAGCAGGAATAACCCCGCAGATCCCAACCTCAAGTATAAGTATCCATATTCCGTATACTGGATTATCAGCATAAAAATCCATTATGCCAAACCCCTTTGACGGCGCAGTAACCGCAGCCCAGTACCATGTGTCAATTATTTTTGCCACAACATATGTAGCAAGCATCCAGCCTGCAATTTTAGCCAGCAGTCTTATAACCTCCTGCTTAACTAACTTTTTACCTGATATTTTTTCAGTAATCCATGTTATTAGTATTGTAAAACAAGGGCCGCATGCCGCAGCTGACCAGGTAAATAAAAAGAATGTCCATGGCCATATTAAAACGCCCTCTCTGTAAGCAAAGGGTCGTCCAAAAAGGACAGCAGGAGTTCCACCAAGAGATCCCTGATGGAAAAAAGAAAGAAAAGCGCCTGTTGCCGCAAATATTACCATTATGCCATGCATATTGTGACTCAGATTATGAAAAAATGGTACTCTGTCGATCTGACGGTTTTCCAGAATAAGCGGAATATATTCTATTGTAAGAACAGCAAAATAACATGAAAGACAGAATGCCACTTCAGTTAACATGGAATGAACATTTGCATGCCAGAAAATAAACCATGCTCTAAGAGGTTGACCGACGTCAATAGCCAATATTAAGAGAGCTGAACTGTAACAGATAAATCCGATAAGAACAGCGTAATTAAGAATGTTCTTCAGTTCATCCTTTCCAAAGACATATCTTAATAACCCTGTAAAAAAAGCCCCGCCTCCGAGGGCAATAACCGCCAGGTCAGCCCAGATCCACAGCGCAAATCCATAGGCATCGTTCATGTTAGTCTGATTAAGGCCCTTAAACCAGCAAAGCAACATGGCAAAAACGCCCCACAAAAGCACAGCGCCAACAATAACCAGCCAAATGGCAAATTTACCAAATGAACAGCGTTTAACTCCCTCTGGTATTAATGCAGAATCCATAACTTATGTGCTCCTAAAATATATGCGGTTATAGTTCTTAAAGGATTTCCTTTTTGCCTTCATTCTCAATATAATTATCTCCTGCACGCCTTACCCACTCACGGCTTGAAAGATAATAAACCTTAGGATTTGTTTTCAGTCGTTCAAGCAGCCTGAATGCATTAGGATTCTTCGGCCGTCCCCCATGTTTACTGTCGGGTTGGGCTATTTTAGTTACAGCATGATTCGGATTATTCAAATCTCCGAATGTAATAGCACCGGCAGGACATGCCTGAGTACATGCAGTTTGATATTCTTGCTCCTCTAACTCTCGGCGGCCATCATTATACGCCTTGTTCATTGCCAGTTGATATCTATGAAAACAAAAACTGCATTTTTCCACAACACCCCTCATGCGTGAAGAAACATTGGGGCTTAGAGATTCTTCCATACCCTCGGGCCAGACAGGATCCCACCAGTTAAAATAGCGGGCATGATACGGGCAGGCAGCCATACAGTACCTGCATCCAAAACAGCGCGTATAAATCTGGCTGACGATCCCTGTTTCATGATTATAATCTGTAGCAGTAGCCGGACAAACAGATACGCATGGTGCATGACCATGCTCTCCTTCACAATGCATACATGGTCTCGGAAGATAGCACTTGTCTGCCTCGGGAAATTCTTTTCCGTTTGTCAGCTTGTACACACGCATCCATGTAATACTGTCAAGTTTGTTTGATTCGTCTTTTCTAAACGAAACATTGTTTTCAGACATACAGGCCGCCATACAGGCTCCGCATCCAGTACATTTATCAAGATCTATAACCATCCCATATTTTTTGGCTTCTATCTGTTTTTTCATTAAAACCCCATCCTTTGCTTTAAGCTCTTGTCAGCTTGGCCCTTATTCCCCAGGCTGCATTTAGACCTGAAACAGGATCTTCGACCAGGCCGATAAGTTCGTTAAAATTAACGCCCTTACCAGCAAGATAATCATCATAGGCCGTATGGCCCAGTCCTCTGGGTATAGCCACTATTCCTGGCATAACTCCATCAGAGTAATGAACCCTGACCTTTGCCTGACCTTTTGGAGTACTTAAAATCGCATATCCGCCTTCAACAAAACCCCTTGCTGTTCTTGGATTGATTTCAACAACAATTTCCTTAGCCTTAAGAACAGTATCTTCTACAGTTTTAATTGCAAATGGCGGATCTCCAATAAAACCGCTTGCGAGTCTCATGGAATCATACGGCATGAGTATAAAAGGATAAGACTGCTCATCTCCTTCAATCTTTACAGATTCTGCCTTACCCTTGTTAACAAATTCAAATTTTTTGGAAGGTGTGTTGCTAAATGCATTTCCCCAAGCAGCGGGTCTGAAATTAGAATGAAACAAGTATCCATCGTCCACCAGTTTATCCCAATCATTCCCTAAGGTTTCCTTCAGGCAGGCTTCATAATTATCCCATGGAAAGGCATCTGCTATTTTTCCTCCAAATGACTTTGCGATAAGAAGTATTACATCTCCCAGATGCTTTGTATCAAACAGCGGATTTACTACTGGTTTTGAAAGACTTATAACTGGCTTTTGCATTCCAGGAGGTGTGGGTACATCTTCATAGCGCTCAAGGAAAACATGGTTTGGAAGTATAAGATCGGCGTTTTCAGCAGTTTCATCCATATATGAAGAAAAACTTACAACAAAGGGTATCTTGTCAAACGCCTCTTTCACTTTTTTACTGTCAGTCATTGTATAAAGAGGGTTGGCACCTGCAACAAAAAGAGCCTCTATGGGATATTGTTCTCCTGAATTAATTGCACTGGGCAATCTGTCTAAAAGATATCTTGTATCAGGATATTTTGAGCTTCCTGCACCATCAATGCGGCCCTTATTCATGCCGTTTTCAGCTACAAGATCTTTTTCAGGTTCCGGCCATTTTATATAATCAAGATCAGGAACTGACCAGACACCCCCCTTTTTATTAATATTGCCAACAAGCGCATTTAAGGCATTCACTGCAATAAATTCATTCAGACTGCCCGGTGTTTCACCCTTGCCTCGACCGCAAACTGCCAGCGGTTTTGAGGCTTTTGCAAAATTTTTGGCTAAAGATTCTATTGTAGAAGAAGATACCCCGGTTATCTCAGCAACATCATCAGGACTGAATTCACTAAGAACAAACTGTTTAAACTCTTCAAAACCGTAAGAATAATTATCAGCGAAATCAGTATTATATAATGATTCCTGAATAATTACATTGGCGATACCAAAGGCAAGAGTAGCCTCTGTTCCAGGATTGATGGAAATCCATTCATCTGCTTTGGCAGCTGTATTGGATAAGCGGGATTCAATCTGAACTACTTTGCCCCGCTCTTTCCACTTGCTGTTTGCCTTAATCATGCGAACAGGTGAACCCCATCCTTCTATTAATCCACTGCCAAAACTTAAAACAAAATCAGAATTTTCAGCATCAAACCCAACCTGATCCTGACCACCCTGCATAAGATGAGCTGTCAGCTCATATGAATCCTGAATCGATGGTGTTCGTATAAAATTTGGAGAACCATATGCTGTCAAAAATCTCCCTAAAAGCTGGGCTACTGTTCCGCGATCACTGCCCGAAATACTGGCAACAGTATGTGACTTGCCTTCTTTTCTTAAGCTTACGAGTTTTTTTACAACTTCTGCAATTGCTTCATCCCAGGAAATTTTTTTCCATTTGCCTTCACCTCTTACCCCTGTTCTTTTCAGTGGGGTTTTAACACGTGTCGGCCCATAAAGCAGTTGAAGGCCTGAGACTCCCAGGACACATATACCACCATCATTTACCGGGTGCCCTTTCATGCCCTCTATTTTAATTGCCCGGTTATTGACTTTGCGGACAGTAATACCGCAACCGCCGGGACAGAGAGTACATACAGAGTTTACATGACTGACTTCTCCATCCTCCGGCACAGAAGTCCATGGCCAGTTCTGTGTCCATATAGAAGCATCATCTATAAGCTTCCATGGCAATGGTGAAAATGCCGTGCCAGCCGCACCGCCAATTATCAATGACAAAAAACTTCTTCTACATACCTTCATAGATTTTACCCCTTAGAATATTGCTAATAAACCAATGAAGTTATCAGCCTATTTATGGCATACAAAACATGCTTCCTTCTGCACATTAATTCTTACCTGACTGCTTGCTGGTTTTTCATAAGGTCTGGGAATCCAGCTAATAGGCCATGGAAGAGTCTTTGTGGTTTCAGCCTGGGTCTTTACTGCTGCATGACATTCAGCGCAGTCATCCATTTTCATCCGGTCCCAGGTATTCCCCTTAAATCCTGCCATGCTTTTCCCCCAGATATCCCGACTGTATCCTGTAAGCCTGTTCTCTTCATAAACCCTTGAGTGCGTCGATTCGCCGATGTGTCCGTGGCATGTGGAACAATCCTCTTTGCCCATCTTTACATGAGCTATGTGGGGGAAAAATACACAATCAGGCTGTCTTGAATAGACAAGCCAGGGAACTTCATTGCCTTTTGCCACATATTCATTAACAAACCTGGCTTCCTCTGGATTCTCGCCCTGAACCTCTTCGTGGCAATCCATACACTGCGCAAGTTTAGGCACACCGGAAAAGCTCCCGTCTTCACGGAAATAATGACAGCTCTCACACCCATCCTCAACAGCACCAACATGAAGAGCATGATTGAAATCAATAGGCTGTTTCTTTTGGGAATAGAGGAGTTCGGGGAATATTAACCATCCAAAGGCAAGGCTTGCCACTAATCCAATAACAAAAAACATGAGAATAATTCCCCATGCTCCTTTTTTTCGATCTTTGTCATTGATTTGTTTGGATGGCGTTGCTTCTACCTGCTCGACATTTTTTTCGGCTTTATTATCTAATGTACTCATAGACACTCCGTTAAGTTTTAGTTGAAGTGAACAAGTCCGAACAATTTACTATATATCTGGAATGGATATTCTTATTGTATAAAAAATAATTCTGTCTACTTACCTGTAAACACTTTTTTTGTCAAGAAGAAATATTTTAAACAGAACACGAATAGAGACCTTTGAAAAATATTCAATTTTGTTCAAGTTCAAGGAAGGTAAAAATTTTAAACGTAGGAATACATTGAGTATTTCGAGGCTTAAAATTTGAGCCTGACGCAGAAATTGGGCAAAAGGGGAGGTTTTGCAAAGGTCTCGAATAAACGCCATGAAAAATGGGCTTAACCATCTAAATTAACGACTTTTGCCTGCCACATTAACCGTAGCTGTGCAGACCAGGCAGAAGATTCACGCCAAAATATGTAAAAATAACTGCCAGAAAACCGATTATGGAAAGATAGGCGATTCGCTTTCCAGCCCAGCCCCTTACCATCCTTGCATGTAACAATGTCGCATAAATAAACCATGTTATCAGAGACCATGTTTCCTTTGGGTCCCATGACCAGTAACTCCCCCATGCTGAATTAGCCCATACAGAACCTGTTATTATTCCAATGGTTAAAAATAAAAAACCAAAAGTTACTGTTTGATATGTAAGCTCATCTAAAACATCTAATTCGGGAAAATGAAAAAATACACCGATTTTGCCTGGTTTATTTTTTTTCCTGAAAATATAAAGCAGGCTTACTCCAAAAGCTATTGCAAATGCAGCATATCCAAGAAAACAGGTAACAACATGCGCAATAAGCCAGTTGCTTTTCAATGCAGGGATAAGAGGCTGTATGCGGCTGCTAACATTGGGAGACAGTGATGCATAAGCCATAGCCATAAAAGCAAGAGGCGTGGCCAGCAAACCTGTTATTTTATTTTTGTATCTGTACTCTATCACGAGATATATCAAGATGATAGTCCATGCAAAAAAAACAAGAGATTCGTACATATTTGAAAGCGGAGCATGCCCTATTCCGAGACTGTAGGATTCAATCCATCGGAGAACAATGCCTGCTGTGTTGCAAAGAATACCTGTTATGGCTATCCATTTTGCTGCAGTACCTAAAAGCTTTTTTTTGAAAACCCAGGATGCAGTATATAAAAACGCCGCCAGGCCGTAAATAAATGTTACAATTGATAATAAATACGAGCTGTTCATAAATTAATCCTCAGAGTTTTAACTATTTTCTTTATTTTGTTTTGCATTCCAAGTTTATTTCTGTTTGCCGTGCCTGCAACAATGACCCTGCTGTTTTTTCCTTTATCTTCCACTTCGATACAAAGCCTTTGATGCGACATAAAAAATGCAATAAAACAACCTATAATCATAACAATAAAACCTGCGTAAACAATCAAAACTCCCGGGTCCCGTGTTATCTGAAGGCCTGTATAGTATTTATTCTCAAAATCACCTACAGAAATAACTAAATTGCCCCTCCTCATCCTGTCAAAGTTGGGAGAACTCAGGGGCAGTATAAAAGTTTCAGGGTCTCCTTTTGCAGGGGTAAAAATGCCCATAAAGGTCTTGCCAAGATTATGGCCTCCAAAATCAAATGAATTTCTGTATCCTTTGATAATTAAATGCCCCGCATCTTCCGGCAAATCAAGCTGCTTACCAATACTTGCCTGTTTAGTATATTCAGCACCTGTTGAGTTGCTTTTCAAATTCAGTGTGATTTCTTTTGGCGGAAGTGTTCCATAATTAGACTGAAAAATATTTATACCTCTGTAACGAAGAGGGGAATTTACTATAATGTCTTTTGTCAATACAGCCTTATTTTGTTCAAGTATAGTTAAAGTTGATCGGTATTCACTCGGCATTCCAGAATCGTAAAAGCTTATGCTGAAATCATCGCACCTGATCTTAAAATCCAGGTCATGTGATTTGCCGCTGTTTCTCAACATGATGCTGGCTGCGGTTTCCCCTTCAACTATATTGACAAATCCTTCAAAACCAAAAATAGAGCCGATTAAACCTCCTATCACCATGAGAATAATGCTCAGATGAACGATATAAACACCAATGCGGGTCCACCGTCCCTTTTCGCCGAACACGCAGAATCCATTGTCTGTTTTTTCGACCCTGCTGTATCCAAATCTTTTGGAAACTGTCTGCTTGTAAATATTTTCCAGGTCCAGGCATGGACGTTTATCAACAAATTCTTCTCTCTCAGGAATTGCCCTGAATTTTGAAATATTAAACAAAGGTTTCTTTACAAATAATATTTTCCATGTCTTAGAAAGCCTGTCTATTGAGCAAACCACTATATTAATAATCAACATTATAAGAATAAACTGAAACCACCAGGAATGATACATGTCAAAAATATCAAAGGCTGAAAAAATTCTGTAAAGTGATTCGCCATATTCCTTAAGATATGCGGCAGGATTTTCTTTCTGAGGAATAACAGTGCCAATAATAGAAGTAACAGCCAGCAACAGCAAAATAATCACTGTGAGCTTTACAGATGTAAAAAACTTCCATATTTTTTTCAAAAAACCGGTATTACTCTCATTTTTTTTCATTCTTTGTCCTTCCTCAGCAACAATTGGCTTCAGCATGAATTACAACGACCGCATCTGCTGTAACAAAAATATCATATTAATACAACAAGGTATAAATTCAAAATTCTTTATGCAAACAAAGCAAAATTTAAATAAATACTACTGAGGTTTAACAATGATTATTGCAGCCTTGTCATTATTCAGATATTTCCTGGCAAGGGCAGACAACTCATCGACTGAAATAGAGGCATAATCACTCATTATTGTCCGGCTCCAGTCAATCTGCTCAGGATGCTTTTCTGATCCTGAAAGAACAGTATTCAGCCAGTAATGATTATTCTCCAGTATATCTTTTATGCCAGTGACTGTGGGTTCTATGGCAAGCATCAGTTCCTCATTGTTCACTCCAGCAGCAACAAGGTCTGATATTATTTTTTTTATTTCCCCAACCACTATGTTGCTTTGTTCCGGATCAACAGAAACAAAAGTCTGAAAAACCCCATATCCGGCATATGCCCTGCTCGGCCTGTTGTATGCAACAAATGAATAGGCTGCTCCTAATTTTTCCCGAATCCTTTCCCTCAATCTTTCTGAAACAATATCCGCCAACACTGAAAAAAGACGCGTTCTATGGATATCCCATAAATCCTCAGTCGGATATGCAACGACTACAAGACCTTTGGAAATTTTAGTTGCAACATTTATTTTACGCACCCCGGCTGCAGGAAACTGAGGAGAGCTTACTTTTTTCTGTATATTATCCCCTCGCTCAGGAAGACTGCCAAGATATTTAGAAACCATATCTATTGCCAAGTCAATATCAAAATCACCAACAATTGAAACAGCAAATTTATCATTTTTTAATGATGCGTCAATCCATGATTTAACATCTTCAAGTGTCAGCTGCTTAAAAGTATTATAAGATGGAAGACCAAAGCGGCTGTCTCCTCCAGCCAGAAAACGCTTTCCAAAAAGACTCATAGCACCGTCGATTGAGGTAGAAAGTTCGAGGTATATCTGCTTTAACCGCTCCATTGAAAGTTTATATGAGTCCTGACGATACCCCTGATCTTCCAGATGAGCATAAAAAAGCTGAAACAGTAATGGCAACTCTTTTGACACTGTTCTGCCTTTAAACAGAAAACAATCTTCCTTAATATGAAAATTAACGTTTGTGTTTTTCCCCGCCAAAGCTCGATCTATCTGATCCTGTTCGAGTTTGCCAAGTCCGCTTTCATTAACCACTTCCTCACTTAAAACAGCAAGCCCTGGTTTGTTCAAGGGTTCAGCAGATCTGCCTGATCCAAAAGACAAATTAACAAGAACCTCATTAGCCTTGAAATCTGTCTTTTTTAAGGTCAGACTCACATTGTTTTCAAAATCAATCTTGATAATGCCAAGTTCAGGAATTTCAGTTCTGCTTACAATTTTTCCTTTTTTTTCAGGTGCATGCATGTAAGGAAAAACAGGTGTTTTTCTTTCAGCTGGTTTTGACACATCAACCGTACTGCTGACATTATATGCGGAAAGTATGAGGTCATCAGCCCTTTTATTAATACTTTTTATTTCAGCATTTCCTGTAACAAGCACAAGCCTGTGGTCAGATGCCCAGTTTCTTTTGAATGCATCATGTATCTGTTCCAGAGTCAGAGAATCAATAACCGGAAATAAAAAATCTTTTCTCTGATCTGGAGAGAG
>CAYYMU010000005.1:1219-2906 GCA_964472445.1 uncultured Desulfobacteraceae bacterium | reverse complement strand
GCCGATTCTATCTCATGCATAAAGATACCGCTGTTAATGTATGCCGAGGTAAAAGGCGTGTCAGGTTTGCTAACCAGCGCTTCCAGCCTGTTCTGAACAATTTGATCAGCTATATCCCTGATAAGCATTTTTTTTCGAAAATCATAAGAATCCAACTGCTTAGGAACTTTTCTTATTGCTTCTATACTTATCCTGGTATTCCCTGTTTCCTTTTCAAAATGATAAAATGTTTTAATGCCTTTATGGTTTATACTGCCCAATTTGATTTCCGGTAAAGGCAAAGTCTTTGCAGACATAGAGGAAAATTTTTTGTCTATAAGCAAAGCAGCCTGGCTAATATCGAAATCTCCTACCATTACAAGTATCATTTTTTCAGGCCGGTACCACGAATCATAAAAATCTTTAAAATCCTTCTGGTCTGCATTCTTAATAAAATTTTCCAGGCCGATTGGAAATCTTTTAGATATTATTGCTTCAGGCATCTCAAACTTCATGGCCGAAACAAACGTACGATAGGAGGCTGAGTCTCGGGTACGTTTTTCAGCCAGCACAACACGCCGCTCTCTATCTATCTCTGATTCCGGGAAAAGAGCGCCGTCTGCAAAATCTTTCAGTACAACAAGGCCTCTGTCTAAACTTTGCAAATCTCCCTTTGGCAAAAGTATATCGAAAACAGTTTCATAATATCCTGTATGGGCATTTGCATCAGGACCGAATTTCATCCCTATGCTCTGAAAATATTTTACAAGTTCTCCTGGTTTAAAATGGGTTGAGCCACAAAAAAGCATGTGTTCAGTAAAATGAGCGAGTCCCTGTTGTTTATCTGACTCGTATATTGATCCAACCTGAACATTCAGATGCATGCTTACCCTGTTTCTTGGCCTTTGGTTCTTCATTAATACATATCTGAAACCATTTGGAAGCACTCCAAAAACAAGAGCTGGATCTGGAAGAAGTTCACTTTTTTCATGCGTCCATCTGGTTTGAGAAAAAGCGACTGAAAAAGATAATGCAACCAGGAAAATGACGCTATAGGCTAACGATTTTAAAACAAATTGTTTTCGTGGTAAAAACATCGCTGCTTGAACCTCCATGTTTTATTAAGTCAATGGCATTGCCATGTATATATTTAAAATTTTCTCCCTTTGGTCAGACTAACAAACATATTTGCAAAAATAAAATAATAGCGTAACTCTAATTAGTCAATCTATTCGGCTTATATTCTTAATTTGGGAAAAATAAAAAAAGCCTTTAGCAGACAAGGCATAATGTGCCTGGCGGACTAAAGGCTTTTTTGTTTTTTATAAAAATACAGTAAGATATTATTTTTTAATATAAACGCCTCGTTCTTTTGCGCTAATCAACCCTTTTTTAGCAAGCTTGTAAAGAGCATTAGTGACCTGCTTGGAGACAAGACCGGTTTTTTCTTTTAACTTGGCAACACTCGCTCCATTTCTGCTTCTTTTAATTATGGCAAATAGATCGTCAATAACTGTTGAGGATTTTGCTTTGTTTTTTTGAGCTGTGTTAGCCTTTGCCGATGTTTTTTTTGCTTTTGCTGCCGGCTTTTTTGCTGCCGGTTTCTTTGCCTTTACCGATGGCTTTTTAGCCTTTGCAGCAGGTTTCTTTGCTTTTACCGATGGCTTTTTAGCCTTTGCAGCAGGTTTCTTTGCTTTTACCGATGGCT
>CAYYMU010000005.1:0-1119 GCA_964472445.1 uncultured Desulfobacteraceae bacterium | reverse complement strand
TTTACCGATGGCTTTTTAGCCTTTGCAGCAGGTTTCTTTGCTTTTACCGATGGCTTTTTAGCCTTTGCCGCAAAAGTTGCTTTAGCTGCCTGCAATTTGTCTATCTGCTCCGAAATTGTCTCAACCCCCCTGGAAAGCGACACAAGAGCCTTGGATATTGATTTTAATTTAGCCTGCATTTTTTTCATCTAAACATTCCTCCTTAAAATTAAGTAAATAAACCACACCGCCGCAAGCAGCGGGGTATTAGAAAAACGTCAGTTGCCGATCTTCATGCGTGACCTTTGAAAAATGTTCAATGGGGATGTTTTGCAATTGTGACTCTTATGTATATTTTTGCTCATTTTGTGATATTACGCCGCAAACGGCGGAAAATACAACCCAAAAGTTGTTTAAAAAATCTCTGAGGACAAAAAATGTCCCCTAAGTCCTCCAACGACAAAAATATCCATATGTTTTTTTAGGCGGTGGATTCTGGTTAAGCCCGTAATCTTGACTTATAATCCTTTTATGGTAATATAAAATATTAGATGCAAAATTATGACCCAAGACTTTTCTAATATGAGGTAAGGCTGATGAAACAATTCAAAATTATCGTGGAAAAACATTCCGACACCTATGTTGCTTACCCCCTCGGAATTAAAGGAGTGGTAGTTGGCCAGGGCGATACCTATGAAACTGCCGTGGCCGATGTCAAATCTGCAATTAAATTTCACCTCGAAACATTTGGACCTCAAGACCTGGAAATTGATCCTCCTATTTTGGAGGCATTTGTCGCAGAAATGGGAGTCGCTGTTTGATGGCAAAACTTCCTGTAGATGGGCCGATTCACAAAGTAATCAAGACCCTTGAGCACCTTGGATTTAGAATAGTTCGCGAGGGTAACCATATCGCAATGGCAAGGCAAAATGCTGACGGGACTCGGACACCGCTGACTATGCCGAACCATCGAACTATCAAGAGTTCAACTCTACGAACGATTCTCAGTCAAGCTGGAATATCCAGAGACGATTTTCTAAAAGCTTATAAGGGGTAAGCTTTGTTGTATAATGGAGATTCGCGGAGACATTCCGGGACATCCTAAACTGTTGAAACCCACTTAATAATTGTGAGACAAGA
>CAYYMU010000004.1:0-33090 GCA_964472445.1 uncultured Desulfobacteraceae bacterium | reverse complement strand
TCACGTATAGGGGACTTTCACCCCATAAGTTCACGCCCATGCCGGGCGTACACAATGCGCTGAACTTGACGTTATGGAAGAAATATCCGGCAGTGGTGGCCGCCGAACTTTCCAGACGCTGACCAGCAACAGGGTAAGGAGTTTAGTTATGTTAAAAAGCACCATAATTCTAAATATTCTCTTTGCCTTTATCCTTGGAGGTTGCGCTGTGAACACTAATTTAAACGTCAAGGTATCTGAAAATGTGGGTGAAATTCAGGAAGGGTATATCTCAGTAACCGGTGGTAACATCAGGTATAAAGTATTGGGAAAGAATAAGAATGGCATTCCGATCCTGGTGCTGCATGGTGGACCGGGGGCGTCATACGATTATCTTGAACCATTAGCAGAACTTGCCGACGAACGGCCGGTTGTTTTTTATGATCAGCTCGGCTGCGGCAATTCCGACAAGCCTGATGACACATCTCTCTGGACGATAGAGCGGTTTGTTGATGAGCTCCATCAGGTCCGCAAGGCTCTCGGATTGAAGAAGGTCCACATCATCGGACAATCGTGGGGAACCTCGCTAGCGGTTGATTACCTTCTTACGAAGGACCCGAAAGGGGTGGTGAGCTTGGTCCTCTCCGGACCATTTCTCAGCACTTCACGCTGGATTGAAGACCAGAGAGCCTATATTGCTGAACTTCCGAAAGAGATCCAGGAAATCATCCTGAAATGCGAAGATGCCGGAGAATTCAGCTCTCCACAATATCAAGATGCCATGATGGCCTATTACAAAATCCATGTTTGTCGTCTTAACCCCTGGCCTGAGTGTCTTAACAGGTCTTTTGAAAAATTGAATTTTTCTATTTACGGGTATATGTGGGGACCTAGTGAGTTCACCGTAACCGGAGTACTTAAAAACTATGAACGTGTCGATCGGTTGAAAGAAATTGCAGATCCTGTTTTATTTACCTGTGGATTTTATGATGAAGCAACCCCTGCAACGACCAAATATTATCAAAAAAACCTTTCTGGATCTGAGATCTATATTTTTGAGGAGGCATCACATGAACATCATCTTGAAAAGCCGCAAGAATATCTACAGGTCGTCCGAGACTTCCTTCGACGTGCGGAAAAGGGCCAAAAATAGAATGATGAGAACCAGTCCATCCATTCACTGGTGCGGACGCAAAAAGCCGCGCCGCACAGTTCGAACGTTGGGCTATGGACAAACCTTGAACTGTGGGGACATGGAGGCGAACTATGCTGTATGAAGTACCGTTGAGCAGGATCGACGAGGTGGCCGATGTATCTGATGCGGCGTTCATCGGCTGTAACGACCCCATCGGGAACTTCATGTTCCAGAACGAGCCGAATCACATCCTCCTGAAGAGGCGGTTCTTTCGTTCAATCGTGACTTCCTGTTCCCCAAAAGCTTTAAGGCATGCGCTATCCCCGGACCTGGAGGCGGTGAGCATCTGGTTTCCCCCGGGAATGGACCACTCGGAGGACGTGGACCTAGATCCCTTAAGCACGCAGGATTTCGTGAACCCGGGAACCATCGAAAAGATGCAAGCAGTTAACGACGTGATTGCGGCGCTGACCGAGCATCTCGGCCAGGAGTCGCAGTGGTACCTGCACTTGGTGGCCGTGCGCCCACAGTTCAGAGGTTTGCGGTACTCCTCGCTGTTGATCAGGCCCATGCTGGCCAAGGCCGAGGAAGAAAACATTCCCTGCACCCTGATAACCCAGAGCCTGGAGAACGTCCGGAAGTACGAGCATTGGGGTTTCAAGGTCGTAAAGGAGATGCCAGTGTCCTGTTCTCAGGAGAAGTTCTTCTCGATGCGCAAGTAGGTTTGGGAACGCTCTTGATATGTTGAAATGTGAGAAAGTTAGACCTAAGGCATCGCCCAACGAATAAGGATAGATCCGTGAGAGCGATAGCGAACCACGATCTTATCCGGCGGGTAGCTGGGGACGTCTATTGGATTATTGGTTTACGAGCAATTGAATGTAAAAAAGGGTCAGACCCCTTATCTTTAAAACGAATGCCATCTCAGGCAGGTCTCCCCGGACTCAGTATAGTACCCCCTTGAGGGGTATAAGGACGCAAACTTTCGCTACAAATGTGTTCAACATGTTAACAGGATTCACGTATAAGGGACTTTCACCCCATAAGTTCACGCCCATGCCGGGCGTTGGGTGTCGAAGCTTAATAAGTATTGACACAAGTTATACCTGTGGTCATACTAATAGTATTAATCGGAGGCGCATAAAATGCCAAATGTAAAGACAGCCATATCAATAGAAAAGCCAATTTTTGATAAGATGGATATTTTAGCTAAAAATTTAAAGGTTTCAAGAAGCCGACTATTTACAATTGCTGCTCGTGAATTCATAGAGCGCCATAATAATATTGAGCTTCTCAAACTTATTAATGAGGCATACGAAGATTCATCTGAAACTGAAGAAATGGTTACTATGATGCATTCAAATCATTATAGAATGGTAAAAGATCAATGGTAATCAACCAGGGTGATATATTTTGGATAGATTTTAAAGCGCCAAATGGATCAGAGCCAGGATATCGCCATCCCCACCTCGTCATTCAAAACAACCTTTTCAATCGAAGCCGAATAAATACGGTTGTTGTTTGTACTCTCACGTCCAATATAAAAAGAGCCAGCGCACCAGGTAACGTTGCTTTAAAGAAGGGTGAAGCGAACTTACCTAAAAAAAGCGTCGTCAATATTTCGCAACTTTTCACAGTAAATAAAAGCGATTTATCAGAAAAAATTGGAGCCTTATCAAAAGATCGCATCTTCCAGGTTCTCCAGGGAATCAGGCTTCTTACGGAACCTAGAGAAGTTGATTAAAACACATGGGGTATACAGCATGCCTATGAAATTATGCGTTTCTTATTTAATTTTTGGTCTTTGCGGAGATTACAGACATATATTTTTTCTGTTTTATTAAATTCTTTTCTTTGGGATGGAAGAACAATAGGGTCACAAAGCCTTTAGGCATAGTGCCATTTCCTCAAGTGTGCGCACGGCTCTCATGCCAAGTTCTCCCAGTGATATTGTAAAGTCATTAACATAGAGATTTATATGTTTGTCAATTACCTGTTTATCCATTTCCTGTGCATGATATCTTACAAATTCGTTCGATGCATTTCTGTTTTTTAAAGCATATTTGACTGAATCCCTGATGTCAGACTCTATGTCTTTCTTATAAGATATCGTAGCCTCATCTCTTCTCACAGCAATGCACCCCAGGGGGATGGGAAGGCCTGTTTTTTCTTGCCACCACTCTCCAAGATCAACAATTTTTGTACAATTGTGTTCAGGATAAATAAACCTGCCTTCGTGAATAATTACGCCTGCATCATATTTGCCGGAACTTACCCCGGGAAGAATATTATCAAAGCGGGTTGTTTCTATATGACGGATTTCGGGATTCCACAGTTTCAGAAGCAGATGTGCGGTAGTATATATGCCGGGAACTGCTATTTTAGCATTTTTTAGTGATTTAAACGCAGGGCCCGCCACAAGCAGTGGTCCGCATCCATAACCAAGCGCGGCTCCGGAATCAAGAAGTTCATACTGTTTTTTCAGAAGCAGATAGGCATGAAACGAAAGCTTGGATATGGAATATGTATTGTTAAATGCCTTTTTATTTAATGTTTCGACTTCGTTGATGAAAGGCACAAAGGTAAGGTGGGTATTAATGAGATTATTAATCATTGCATGAAAGATAAACGTATCATTAGGACACGGAGAAAATGCTATATCTATTTCAGGCACTTCAGAAACTCCTTATTTCCCGATATTCAGAATCTCTCTGCACAGGCACTTTGCCTGCATCCTTAATAAGATTTACAAACTCCTGCGCACCAGAGCGTGTATTAATCCCTGTTGCCTTTACTACCAATTCTTCGGTGAGTACGCCGCCCATGTCATTTGCTCCCATTGCAAGAGCAATCTGGGCCAGCTTGAGCCCTTCGGTAAGCCACCCTGCCTGAATATAAATAATATTATCCAGAAATATCCGTGCAATGGCTACGATTGTCAGGTAATCTATGCCCGTTGCCGGCGGTATGTTGTCCATGCTTGTTTTAGCTGGTGAAAATGACCAGGGAATAAATGCGCGTAATATACCTGTGCTGTCCTGAATATTTCGTATAACTTCAAGATGCGAGATGCGTTCTTCAAGTGTTTCTCCCATTCCATAGGTCATGGTAGCAGTAGACCACATCTTATTACGTGAAAGTGTATGCATTACCTCGCACCACTCTTGTCTGGTTATCTTTCGCGGGCTTACCAGATTGCGGACTCTGTCCACGAGGAGATCCGAAGCTCCGGGAATGGACTTCATGCCGGCTTCATGCAGACTTTTTACTACTTCATCAAAAGAAATATGGCTTTTACCGGCAATGTGCACCAGCTCCGCAGGTGAAAATGAGTGGAGATAAATTCTCGGGAATCGCTGCTTTACCGTTCTTACCATTGCAAGATATGTGTCAAGTGTATGATTCGGGTGAAGTCCTCCCTGAAGCATAACCTGGGTTCCTCCGGCAGCAACAAGCTCTTCCACCTTACAGCATATTTCATCGAGTGAAAGTTCATATGGCTCAATACGGCCTGCTTTGGCGTGAAAAGCACAAAAGGCACACTTTGCCTGACAGATATTCGTGTAGTTGATGATTCTGTCTATGATAAAACCGACTCTCTCGGCAGGATGAACGATCTTTCTTCTAAAATCCGCAGCCATACCAAGCTCTATGACATCCCATGAAAAAAGCGAATATGCCTCATGGCTGTCTATTCTTTCTCCCGTGTATATTTTCTTTTTGAGCATGTTTTTGTTTATCATTGGTATCTGAAGTCTTATCTGTTTTATTGCCGGCGTTAAAAACTGAAATCATCGGGCAAAAAATTAAGTTTCTCCACTTTATTGAGAAACCCCAGTTCTTCTGTAACAGAAAAATAAAAGCTCAGCGCGTCTTTTAATTTCCCTGTAAAAGTATATTCTAATTTTTTATAGTAGCTAAATAAATCAAACTTTATTTCCGGGTATTTTTCACCTGCTTTCCGAATAATAACCGCTTCTTCTGTTTTCAGGCAGGACAAAGAAGTACGATAAGATTCTATAATAGCTTTTATATTTGTCCGGTATTTTTTGAGAGCACGATTTCGGACCGCAAATACGGCAAAAACAACTGGATACCCGGTCTTTCTAAGCCAGAGATCACCCAGATCATAAGTATACGGTATAGCTTCTCTGTTGTCGGTCATGGCTTCATTGCCGATAACAAGCGCAGCATCCATATCTTTTAACAATGGACTCGGGTTTGTCCGCATATACTCCGGCTCAATATTATAATATTTTTTAAGAAGGCTCTTCAAGAGTATAACTGAAGTTTGTGACGCGGAAGTCAACCCGATTCTTTTACGATTCAGATCCTCGATTGGAAATTTGCTGATTAAAATAACCGAGCGCACATACCCTATTGAACCAATACAAAAATCAGGCAGAAGCACCACATCTTTTTCAATGTCTGCATAGGCCGCGGCTGAAACAGGACTCATATCGAGCTCGCCGGTGCCCAGCATTTTATTGAGTTTGCTGGGATAGCCGGAAATAATCTGCACTCCGGGAATCTTTTCTTTTTCCAGTATATGATAATAAAGGGGATAAGTATTGAGGTAGTCTATATAACCTAACTTCATTCATGAACTCTTATTCTTAATTGTTTCGTAGTTTGATGCTGTTCGCAGCGGTGTCAAACCCGCGTTTTCAATAAGATTTCTTAAATACGGTTCCGTGCCGCAATCAGGGGTTTTTGCGCCTGCGGCATGCACCACCCTTTCATAATTATAGGTTGAGCCAATATCATCTACGCCAAAACTCAAAAGCACCTGAGCCATTTTTTCCCCGAGATACATCCAGAGACCCTTGATATGCGAAACATTGTGTAAAAAAATGCGGCTTGTAGCGTAAATGCGGATATCATTGTATCCGCCTTTGGTATTACGGCATGCAGGAATTTTTGTTTTTTTATCATGATAAAGAAGGGGAACAAAAGTTTTAAACCCGCCTGTTTCATCCTGAAGAGAGCGAATCTTAGACAGGTGGTCAACAATATCGCAGGGTTTTTCTATGTGATTGTAAAGCATTGTTGCATTTGTTTTCAGACCCATGGAATGAGCTGTTCTCATTACATCAAGCCAGTGTTTTCCGGATATTTTCTTTGGAGCTATTATGTCTCTTACTTTTGGCGCAAAAATTTCCGCGCCCCCCCCTGGCAAGGCATCCAGACCAGCTTTAATCATTTTATCAAAAACTTCCATCAGCGGCAGGTCATTTATCCTTGCAAAATACTCAAATTCCGTAGCAGTAAAGGCTACAATAAAAATATCAGGCTTTATCTCTTTTATTGCCCTGAGCATCTCTTCAAAATAGTCGATTTTAAGCTGCGGGTAAAGGCCGCCTACGATATGCACCTCGTCTATACCCAGGGCAACTGCGCCGGCAACTTTTGTTTTTATATCTTCAATTGAAAGAACATATGCCCCTTTATCTCCCTCATCTTTTGAAAAGGCACAGAGAGGACAGCGGAGTTCACATATATTCGTATAATTGAGATTCATGTTAACGCCGTAAAAGGCTTTATTTCCATGCAATTCAGTCTTTATATAATGAGCAATGAGACCAAGCTCAAGGATGTCGTTCGTGGTAAGAGTGTAAAGCGCATCTTCCTCGCTGACAGGAATATTTTGAACCACTTTATCTGCTATGGATTGAAGATTTTTATTATGAATATTATCAAGAATATTTTTTGTCATATTATCATCAGGTTAATAAAAAATGTTATTCTCCATCTTTTTTCTTTTCACTCGAGCCCTTGTACCCTCTGAAAAATTGTTTAAGAATAGCAATCAACCAGTCAATAAGCAACCCAAATAAACTCTCCCGCGCAAGCAGTTATGCATTTTCATAAGTCTTTCAGTCAACAACGATCTCCTGTTTTTTGCGTATAGAATTAATCAGGTAAATATGAGGTGACCTCGCTAAATCTTTTATCCTGATCACCCTTTCCATAACCTTATTGTGTTCTATCATCCAGGCCCGGAAAGTGCCGGCAAGCAGGCCGCACTTAACCGGCGGGGTATATAGTTTTCCGTCTATCTCAACCACAATATTGGCGATGCATGACTCAGTTATTTCACCATTCTCATTCCACAAGATTATATCATCATATCCAGCGTATGCCGCCAGCGCCTGGTCATATACAACCCTGTTGGTTGTTTTGTGATACAGAAAAATATTTGAAGAATCTATAGATGACTGCGCAAGACATACGCGCTTATATTTATCAGTAGAATGTAGCATTGCTTTGAATTCGCATTTTATGCTTCCGTTTTTTGTCACGAGCAAACGGACTTTATGTGCTGTATGCGGGAAAGTACATGCCAAAGAAAAAAGTTTATCGCGTATTGCATCAATATCAGCATAAAAAGAAAAATAAACAGCGGAATCCCTGAGACGGGCCAGATGGTATGAAAGCAGATAATATCCATGCTCAGGTGTCCACAGGATCGTTTCAAGAAGCGAGAACTCAGGCCAGCTTTCAGTGAGTATCTTTGCCTTTGTTTGAGATTCCTCAAATTCAGCCGTCTCTGTGGAATCCCAGACAATGCCGCCGCCAACCCCATATTCAGCCTGACCTTTGATTTTGTCGATAAGTACCGTCCGGATGGCAACATTAAACTGCGCTTTGCGATTAGGACCTGTAAACCCAATGCTGCCCGTGTATATTCGACGAGGATCTTTTTCAAGTTTCGCTATGATACGCATAGTGCCGGGTTTCGGAGCTCCCGTAATGGAAGCCGGAGGGAAAAGAGCTTTTAATATTTCGCACAAACCTGATTTTGTTTTTGCCGTTACAGTCGAAGTCATTTGCCATAACGTTGGATATTTTTCTATGGCAAAAAGATCGTCCACTTTTACGCTCTCAGTCTGCGCGATTCGCCCCATATCGTTCCGGACCATATCAACGATCATGACGTTTTCCGCTCTGTTTTTTTCTGAATGATGGAGCCAGTCGGCCTGCTTGATGTCGTCGTGCAAAGTAAGCCCTCTTGATGCGGTTCCCTTCATGGGGCGAGAACTCAGCTTATTATCATCAAGATTAAAAAACAGTTCGGGTGAAGCGGAACAGATAGAGCATTCTTCAGTATTTACGAACGCTCCATACTGGACACTTTGTGTCTTTACCAGATTAATGAAGTATTCCCATGGATCACAGATAAATGGTGATTTCAGGCGATAGGTAAAATTTACCTGATAGGTATCTCCCTCTTCAATATGTTTTTTAATTGCAGCTATAGCGTCCTGGTAGGCATCTCGCGTCAACGAAGGCACCCATGTCAGTGGTTGGTCAAGGCAACATTTTGTTGGCGCTGGAAAATGGATATGTTCGGGCTGGCTGTAAATTCCAAACCATACAAGAGGAAATGAACCATCCCTGTTTACCACAAGCGCCGGGTCAAAAGCCGGCGCTGCCTCGTAAGCAATGAAACCTGCTGCATACAGACCATTTTCGTCAACTGTTTTTTCAATTGCATTTAACGCCGGAACGACGTCTTCGATTCTATGCGCCGAAATAACCTGCCTGGGATTGCTGAAATACAGCCAACACTGCTCAGCGGCATCGTGTATCACAGCACTATTAATCATATCGTCAATATTTATCACGCGTCTTAGCCTTTAGAATTATTTCATAAGAGGTTTTTTCATGACCGGCACATAACAACTCAACCTATACTTGAATTTGACCTTTTACGAGTTTGTTATTTTAATACGAATTTGTTGTTTTAATTACAAATAAAAAACTTGACAAATATAAAATAAACCAATTATTAAGTCATAAATTCAATTTACAGGAAAAACTCACAAATGCAGACAATTACAAACAATATACTTACAGAAACTTTTTTCAAAAACTACTATTGGCAGATATATATCAAGGAGTTTGCCAGCGGAATTTTATCACCCTGATTAATAAATCAGTTAAAAGTTTTTTTTAAACCGCAGGCATCTCAAAGCCCGCGGTTTTTTTGTTTTTAAAGAGGCCGTGGAAATTTTCACGGCCTCTTTTGTTTATAAAATAATGTGCTGATATAATTTTTTAAATCAATATCAAACATGATGATTCAATGTCATTAACTTAGGCAATTTTATTGTTTATAACCACGAAGATTACGAAGGGTTTTTTCCTTTATCTTCGATTGCTTCGTGTTCTTCGTGGTAAAAATATCGCAATATGCTTCCTGTATTTTCTTAAGTTAATGGTGTTAAGTTCTGGTTTAATTATTTGAAAGGGGAAAATTATGTTTCGTAAAAATCTTAACAAAATAGTTAATGGAAACAATCTAAATGAAACAGAAATGTCGCAAATGATCATTGATATATTTTCAGGCAGTATAACTGATGCACAAATCGGAGCCTTTATGGCAGCGCTTTCCACAAAGGGTGAAACATTTGAAGAACTGGCCGGAGCTGCCAGGGCCATGAGAAGAAAGGCTTTACGCATTCAGGTATCTGCCTCTGATGTTGTAGATACATGCGGCACAGGCGGAGATAAAACTCAAACTTTTAATATTTCAACAACCACTGCTTTTATAGTCGCCGGATGTGGAGTAACCGTGGCCAAGCATGGAAATCGATCCGTTTCAAGCAAATGCGGCAGCGCGGACCTTCTTGAGGCATTGGGCGTAAAACTGGATGTAAATCCGGAAATCGTTGAAGAAGCTATTGGGGAGATAGGCATTGGTTTTCTTTATGCTCCACTTTATCACGGAGCAATGCGATATGCCGCCAAAGCAAGAAAGGAAGTTGGAATACGCAGTATATTTAACATGCTCGGCCCTCTTACAAATCCTGCAGGAGCCAATTGCCAGCTTCTTGGTGTGTATGCCCCGGAACTTACAGAAATGTTTGCCCAGGCCCTTCGTTTATTAGGCACAAAAAGAGCCTTTGTAGTGCACGGCCATGATGGTCTGGATGAAATATCGGTTTGCGCGCCAACGCGTATTTCTGAACTAAAAGACGATCTTATACAAACCTATGACATAAACCCTGAACAATTTTTTAAAACAAAAGCAAATCCTCAGGACCTCGCAGGAGGAACTCCTCAGGAAAATGCAGAAATAACCAGAAAAATTCTTGCCGGAGAAACCGGACCCAAAAGGGACGTGGTTGTGCTTAATGCTTCAGCCGCACTGATTGCCGCAGGAAAAGCCAAAGATTTTAATGAGGGTATCCTCATGGCGCAAAAGTCCATTGACAGCAAAAAGGCTGCGGCAAAACTTGAAAATCTTATAGAATTTACCCGGGAAAATGGATAATGAACTCCGATTTTTTAACAAAAATTATATCTGATAAAAAACAGGAAATAGCGGCTGCAAAAAGTAAATTGCCGGAAAATATTTTACGCGATAAAACAGTCGTGCATCAAAAAAAACGCATGTTTTTCAAAAAACTGGAAATGCCCGGCCCTTCAGGAATAAATATTATTGCTGAAATTAAACGAGCGTCCCCTTCCAGGGGAGATATATGCCCGGATTTAAACCCTGCCGTATATGCTTCGGCATATGAAGCCGGAGGTGCTGCTGCTCTGTCGGTCCTGACTGATACACCTCATTTTAAAGGCAGCATAAAAGATTTTAAAACAGCCAGACAGGCAGTAAATATTCCTGTGCTTAGAAAGGATTTTCTGATTTCTTCGTACCAGATTTATGAATCTGCGCTAATAGGCGCTGATGCAGTTCTTCTTATTGCCCGTATTCTCTCGCCAAACCAGCTTAAAGAATATCTTGATCTCTGCGTTGAACTCAACATGGATGCTCTGGTTGAAATAAATTCAGAAGAAGATTTAAAACTGGCCTCAGCAGCAGGAGCAAGGTTAATAGGCATTAATAACCGGGACTTGAGTACTTTTAAAACAAGCCTTAACACAACAATCAACCTGGCAGCTCTTCTTGAAAAAGATCAGGTTGCAGTTGCGGCAAGCGGTATCAAGACTCGAGAAGACATAGAAAAAATAGTAAATTCAGGAATTCATAATTTTTTAATCGGAGAAAGTCTTGTAACATCATCAAATCCAAAGGCTTTTCTTATGAAGCTTATGGGGAAAAAATAACGCTTATGTTTCACTCTGAAGAATATAAAAAAGAAATAAAAAATAAAAGACCTCAGATTAAAATCTGCGGCCTGACAAGGGTTGAAGAAGCCCTGGAATGTGTGAACTTTGGAGCTGACGCAATTGGATGTGTTTTTTTTCCAAAAAGCCCAAGGAATTTAACCAAAGATCAGGCAAAAAAAATTACCGCGGCTGTAAAGGGCAGGGCTAAAACCGTAGGGGTTTTTGTGAACGAAACATATGACAGAATAATGCAAAAGGTAAATTACTGCGGTTTAAATGGTGTTCAGCTCCACGGCAGTGAAACACCAGAGCTGGTAAGCCGGCTTGTCAGGGAAAAAGTAATTGTAATAAAAGCCCTGTTTGTTGAAGGAAGCCCATCCCTTGAAGAAATAAAAAACTATCAGGCATCTGCATATCTTGTGGAATGTGGTAAAGGCATACTTCCCGGAGGTAATGCCCTTGAATGGGACTGGGGAAGAGCATATAATCCGGACAGACAGCATCCTTTTATCCTTGCAGGAGGACTTAACCCGGAAAATGTCTGCAATGCCATAGAAAAAAGTTTTCCAGATGCAGTAGATGTAAGTTCAGGAGTTGAATCATGCCCTGGAAGAAAAGACTCTGCAAAGGTTAAATCGTTTATCAAAGCTGTTGCTGATTGTGGTCTTAATAAAGAACATCCTGAAAAAACAAGGAGTATTTTTTAATGAACAATAAAAAAGAGATTTCTACAGATATTAAACAATATGAAACAGACAAATATCCTGATTCAAATGGTCATTTTGGCCCCTATGGAGGACGTTATGTCGGTGAAACCCTCATGCCGGCATTAATGGAACTGGATGAGGCTTATAATAAAATTGTGCCGGACATGACCTTTCAGTTTGAATATAAAAGATTGCTGCAAAATTATATTGGCAGGCCCACACCGCTTTTTTGTGCAAAAAGACTTAGCGAACATGTTGGCGGAGCATTTATTTATTTAAAGCGTGAAGACCTCGCACATACAGGAGCTCACAAAATAAACAACACAATCGGACAGGCGCTTTTAGCCCAAAAAATGGGAAAAACCAAACTTATTGCTGAAACGGGAGCCGGCCAGCATGGAGTGGCAACTGCAACGGCTGCGGCTCTTTTTGGCATGCAATGCCGCATCTTTATGGGAATCGAAGACATCAAAAGGCAGGCGCCCAATGTCCAGCGCATGAAACTTCTTGGCGCAGAAGTAGTCCCTGTTTCTTCAGGAAGCATGACACTTAAGGACGCAATGAATGAAGCAATGCGCTTCTGGGTAGGGGCGGTTCAGGATACATTTTATGTGATAGGTTCGGTTGCAGGACCTCATCCTTATCCCTTAATGGTCAAAGAATTTCAAAAAGTAATAGGCAACGAAACAAGGCAGCAGATTCTTGAAAATACCGGCAGACTCCCGGCTGTTCTGATCGCATGTGTTGGAGGAGGAAGCAATGCAATGGGAATTTTTAATGCATTTATCAATGATCCTGTAGAAATGGTCGGAGTTGAAGCAGGAGGAGAGGGAATTGAAACAAAAAAACACGCTGCAACACTTGGAAAAGGTTCAATCGGAATTCTCCATGGCTCCAAGTCTTATGTTCTTCAGGATGAAAACGGCCAGATTCAGGAAGCGCATTCAGTTTCAGCAGGTCTGGATTATCCGGGAGTCGGGCCTGAACATTCATTATTAAAGGATCTAAAGAGGGTAAAGTATGTTTCCATAGATGATAATCAGGCATTAGAAGCATTTAAAACTCTTTGCGAGCTGGAAGGCATCATCCCTGCCCTGGAGAGTTCACATGCAGTTGCATGGGCAATGATAGAAGCCAGGCGCAGAGAGCACCATGAATTTATTATAGTAAATTTATCCGGCAGGGGAGATAAAGATCTGAACATTGTCTCATCCTACATATAAAATCTGACAAATCAGGAGTATAAAAATCATGAACCGTATTGATAAAACCTTTAAAGACCTGAACCAGAAAAATGAAAAGGCTCTGGTTGGATTTCTCAGCGCAGGAGATCCAAACTTACCGGATTCTTTGAAAATAATCAAAGCAATGTGCTCAAAAGGTCTGGATATTTTAGAACTCGGAATCCCGTTTTCAGATCCAACCGCAGATGGGCCTGTTATCCAACGGTCATCATCAAGGGCCTTGAACAGCGGAATAAACCTTAAAGCTGTTCTTGAAATAACCGCAAGTTTACGTCAGGAAACATCTATCCCGATTATTCTTTTCAGCTATTACAACCCTGTTTACGCATACGGGGCCAAAGCCTTTTACAAAGATGCCCTGACAGCAGGAGCAGACGGTCTTCTCGTGGTAGACCTGCCGCCTGAAGAATCTGAAGAAATGACATCCTGCTGGCCAGGTAATGACCTTGCCTTAATACGTTTAATTGCGCCTACAACTCCAGTGGAACGTATGAAAAAAATCGCCTTGTCCGCATCGGGTTTTTTATATCTTGTTTCCAAAACCGGAGTTACAGGAAGCGAGGGCCTGAACACAGAAAGCATAAACGATAAAATTGCATTGCTTCGGTCTGTCACTAGTTTGCCGATATGCGTTGGATTCGGAATTTCCACTGCCAAAGATGTTACTGCAATTGCATCTGTTGCCGATGGAGTAGTAATCGGAAGCGCATTTGAACGTATTATTGAAGAAAATATTGAGAATGCGGATCTTGCCTCTATACTTGCAGACAAGGTATATGAATTTAAAAAAGCAACAATACTATAAAAGATGAATTTTCCCTTTTTGCTTCATTCCCGCTTGTCTGTCTCAGGCACGGCTTCCTAAGGGATCAAATGCAGCGATAATTTTGAAACAGTCAAAGGCCACAGTATAAAAATCAAATAAAAAGCTTGACATGGAAATTTCCAGGTGATAATTCGATTTTTAAAACATAGTTTGGTTTTTCTAACAAGGTGTTTATGCAAAATAAAGATAATATTTTGATAAAACCTCTGACACCGACAATGGAAGATTATCTGGAAGCTATTTTTAATCTGGGTAAGGAAAAAAGAGTTGTCAGGGTAAAGGATATTGCCAAAAGGCTTGGGGTAAAGATGCCAACGGTTACAAGTATGCTCAAAACCCTTAGCAAGAGGGAATTAATCGACTACGAAAAATATGAGTACCTGGAACTGACAAAAAAAGGGCTTGCTGTTGGCAAAAAGATACATCGGATGCATCAGGTTTTACGAAGCTTTTTGATAGATATCTTAAATATAGATTTTAAAAAAGCGGATGAAGAGGCCTGCAAAATGGAACACACTATCAGCGCCTCAACGCTGGACAGGTTTATAGAGTTTATGGAATTTATTCAATTCTGCCCGAGGGTAGGGTTGGATTGGCTGAAATATTTTGATGAATACCGGCTTCATGGTCATAAGCCGGATAAATGTTTGGCCAAGATGAAAGAATTTGCAGGTGGGTTCAAAACCAGGATAAAAACTATGGAAAAAGTGGGGGAAGAAAAATAATGGTACTAAGCATGGTTGATCCCGGGGAAGACGTAACTCTTATAGATATAGAAGGGGGAAAAGGTATAAGAACAAAACTTCACAGCATGGGTCTTTTACCGGGTGTAACCATCAGGGTTTTAAATCAAAGCGGATATGGCCCTGTTATGATTGCCGTAAAAGATTCCAGGCTGGCTATTGGCCACGGCATGGCAGGCAAAATAATAGTAGAATAAATTTTTTTTACCATATAAGTTAGAATATTCTAAATTAGATAAGGCACTCTAACATGAAAACCGGGGGCAAAAAAGATATTATCACCGTCATTAACAAAAGCGCTAAAGAACTTCATAATAAAATAGATATGCATTACCAACTTATGAACACTTTGGTGGAAAAAGAGGTGGGCGATGAAGCTGCAAATCAGTTTATTTTACCGGCAGTCTTTTCTGATGAAGGTAAATTAAAAGAAGCTCTCAAAGAAACCATAGAGGTTCTGGAAGAGAGCAGAAAGGCCTTTAAATCTAAAAGACTTGAACTGTTGCGTAAAAAACTTACAAAGGTATTGATTGCATCAAAATAAATAAATCGGGAATGTCTTACGGGCTCCGGCTTTTAAGAGCTGCGGAGAAAGTGAAGGCGTAACTTGAAGCTTTTTAAAAAGCTTGGGTTGCGCCTTTTTATTTATTTTTGAGGGAGGTAACGGAATATGAAGTTAGGTTTGCCCTGTTTGGGAAAAGAAATAGATACTACTATAGATTCAAGGTTCGGAAGGTGTCATTATTTTATGGTTATTGACCCGGATACTTTCTTGTTCGATGTCAGAAAAAATCCATTCAGGACATCAAGTAGAGGGGCGGGCATACAGGCGGCCCAATGGATGTCTGACCAGTGTATAAAAATTATTATTGCTGTCAGAGTCGGCCCTAATGCCCTTAAAGTCCTAAAAAAGGCAGGTATAATTGTGATTACAGGGGTTAAAGGAAAAATCAGCGAAGCTGTTGAAACTTATCGCTCTGGAAAACTGGTGAATTCTGCAAGTGTACCCGAGACTTCAGATAATCCGTCTTCTTCTAAGAAAGAAACAAGGCGCGGATTGGGGCCTGGAGGCAAATGCGTATGTCCAAAATGTGCCACAAGTATTGGGCACAAACGTGGAGTGCCGTGCAGAGAAGAGGAATGTCCGAAATGTAAAGCAAGAATGAGACGAAAATAAAAAAGGAGGTGATGGCAAATCGGTTGACGGCTCAAGGAGTTAGGAGATGAATAATATATAATCAAATAAGGAGAAAATTTAATGAAACGTTTAGTCGATGTAGAGCCGGAAACACAGGCAATCATCCGGAAGATCGAAGGAGGAGAGGATATAAAGAAGCATCTTGAGGATCTGGGCGTAAATCAGAATAAAGAAATCAGGGTATTGGAACAGGCTCACCGGCATGAGCACACGGGGGCCATCTCTCTCAGCGTGGATGATAGAGAGGTCACCCTGGGTCATGGAATGGCCGACAAACTGTATGTGGACAAAGGGGAAAACATAATATCCCTTCTTGAGTTGGAAGAAGAGGACAAGGGAATCATAAGGGCATTTGGCGGCGGCAAGGATGTGGCCGGATGGTTTTCTGCTCTAGATATTAAAATGGATAAAGAAATAAAATTCCTGCGGCATCTCCCCGACGACACCCTGTCTTTTGAAGTCCAGGGCAAACCCGTAACAATGGGTGAAGGCCGGGCATCCAAGATTCTGGCGGACTATGAAGGGAAGACCATTCAGATTAATTATCTGAAAACCGGTGAAAAGGCAAAAGTGAATTCTATCATCGGAGGCATTTCCCTCAAGGAGGAATTTGAACAGCAAGGCATCAAGGAAGGAGCCGACATCACCATAGCCGGAAGAGATGAAACCGCCGCGCCTGCACCGGTTAAGAGAAGATATGTACGGGCTGAAATAGGAGGCCTGCCGATTACTATCGGCTATGGCATGGCCAAGAAGGTCTGGGTAGATTAAAAGATGCATAAAAATCAGGGGAAACAGCAGGGGTAAAGCCACAGGCTGTTTTCCCTGATAATCAGCAGAACTTTCTTAGAGCAAAATTCAATATTTTCTTTTGCATAGGGGAGAAAAGAAGACAGAAGAAATAAAAAGGAATGCCGATATGGAAGCTGAAAGTGCAAAAATTATAAACCATATGGATATATATCCGGAAAAGCTTTTCATGCCTGTTAAACCTGTTCAGAGGGACTGTTCTGAAAACCCTTTACGGAGTCGGTCATGGATGATTCACAGCCATTTCAAGTGTCCTGTTGTCGGCACATGTTTGAGCCTGGAGGAACAGAAGAGAATTTTAAAAAAAACCGGCTATTCCATCAAAAATCGGAACGGTTATGAGATCCATGGAATATTTGTACACAGCCTCTCAAATAAAAACAGGCTCTCCAAGCGTATAGATGCATTTCTGCAGAAAAAGTTTAAATACGAGATATCCGAATTTTTCGGCCTTGACAGGTCTTTCTTTTTAGATGCCTTGAAAACACACGTCCGGAAAGGTGAAATAGCCGGTATTCTCTGGGTTGCCGCCACGCGAGTCGATCTTAAAAAAGAGGATATCGGCTCGATTTTCGGAGAAATCCATATGCAAATGTATCTAAACGCCGGGCACAACCTTAATTTACGGCGCCGTTTGTTCTCTCAAGAGGAAGAAAAACGAAAACTGGTTCAAAAACTTAAGGATTCAACGCGAATAAGGAAAAAATTAGAAAAGGATCAGACGGAATTACGCAGACAACACACCTTTCTTGAAAATGAAAAATTTTCCATTGAAAAGGAGTTGTCAATACTGCGGGAGAATAGAGGAATCTTTAAGGTTGAGGCTGAAAATCAACAATTATGGGACAAGCTGGAGAACCTTTCAAAAAAGATAGGACATTATCAGCAAAGCATAGAGGATCTCAGGTGTCAAAACAATAATTTACTATCAAAATTTGAGAGCCAGCGTGAAATGAACGATCATTTTAAAAAGGAGACGAAAGAAATTTTTACCCAGTTTTCAACCCTGACAAGGTGTGATGCAAAGTGCCCATTATTTGATCTTTGCCGAAAACGCATCCTTATCGTGGGTGGAATTACTAAGATAAAAGACCGTTACAAGAAATTAATCGAAGAAAACGGCGGCATATTTGAATACCATGATGGTTACCTAAAGGGAGGTTCGAAGATACTTAAGAGCCAGGTAAGACGGGCTGATATGGTGCTCTGCCCTGTCAGCTGTAACAGCCACAATGCCTGTTTAGCGGTAAAAAAAATAGGCAAAAAGTACAGCAAACAGGTTCATATGCTTGCAGGTTCCGGCTTGAGTGCCATTTCACAGGCATTAAGAACTGCTGAAATAAACTGATAAGCTTAACCCTCTACAAAATGATGGAGTATTACATACCAGGAAATTTTATAAATTTGTTAAATACAAGGCAAAAATGGAAAATTTAAAAAGATCGTAGAAAATTCCGACAACACCCTGGCAGACGCGACCAGACATTCTGGGTCTTCAAAGAAAATATGCCCGACAAAAGTAAGGTGCAACTGAGAAAGTACAAAATGTTTGTTAACAATAAAAATTATAAATATCCCGATCTGTTGATAAAGGTCAAAGAAAAAATGGAGTCTATAGGTTTGACTCTCCATCTCAGGATTCAGAAACACTCATTTGAGATTTTAGCGAATGATTATAAACTTTTTCTCAGATATGCGTTAACACCTGTCATGATCGGGAAAAAGCAATATTTCCACATCACAACCAGCGGCATGCCAGTGGATATTGACTTTATCGTTTGCTTTTGCAGAAAAAACAGAAAAAACATCCATTACATTATTCCGCGTCAGGTCATGCCAAAATACGGAATTTACCTTTTAACTGAAGCAATGCCTGATGAAAGTGAGTATGCCGGGTTTAAGGAAGCATGGCATCTGCTAAGCAAAAAGAAAACGCACAAAGGAGACGTTATGACAGCCAAAGAATCAAAACAACTTTTCAAGGCACGCGACATTTCTGCGGTCAGATCTGTCAAAAAATCAGATATCCAGCCAGGGCGCATCAATTTAGGCTCCTATCTGAATCGAAAAAACAGCTTGAGCGGCAGAGTGAAAACTGAAATTGACCGCCGCTTACCCCCATGCAGATAAGTCATTCTATGATTTATGCCAAGCTGCTTCAAGAGCAACGGATGCCTTATGACAAAGCACAAACTCAAAGTGAGGGAAAGATAGATGGAAAAAATAGATAAAATTGGATGGATCGTCTTTACCAGTAGCTTGGCAGCAATATTTTTTATATTTATTCTGGGTGTTATGGAATGAATATGGATCAAAAACCCAAACCTATTCGTAAAAATGGAGAAAAAAACGTCTTTTGTCCATATTATAAAAATTGCCTGAATCATACGGCCAAACTTCACTGGAAAAATTGGGATTGTTCTGAATGTCCGCACAAGCTGACGCAACAACCAATAAAAACCGATCAGATGACCAGTGGCTTTTCCTGCTGTTGCGAGTTGCAGTTAAGAATACACGTAAACAATCACGAAAACTTAATATAGGAGTTTGTCCAAAAACTACAAAAAACATAATGCATTGCATAGCAAATTAACCAAAGGAATAAATTTGTGCTTTATCGGGAGGTGACATGGCAAAAGTCGGCAAGCGCGTTATAAGTGATTGGCGTATCGGCGCACACACAGTAAATTCTTATAAAGCCAGAGTTGGCGATCCTGCGGTGAAAAGAAAGAAAAGAGCTTCAAAAGAAATACGTGGCGTTCTTGCTCGAGCCCTAAATAAAGTAAAAGGTCGTGGCAGGGATGTAGATTTCAGATCGGAAAGGTTTAACGGCAAAGCAAAAATCAAACAACTGTACAAAATCAATCTTTTTAAGTCGGATTATTATGTACTATGTTCTAATCAGGTAGTGATTACGCTATTTACTTCCGAAATGATTGAAAGTGACGCTAAAAGAGGTGGTTTAATCTTTCTTGAAAGTAAACCCTTTGATGAACTGAAGGTTTATTGCGCTGGTTTATGAAAACCAAAAGGAGCCCTGAATTATGAAAAGCATTAGTAAACAAACCGTTTTAAAGAATCTGGCCTTTTTGTCCATCTTTAGCCTTGGACTGCTTCTATTTTTTCCCCAGACATCTGGTGCCAAACCAAGGATAGCCCCAGAGAAGATTAACGTTATCATGATTGGAGATCGGCTGGTCGATGTGTCCTTTAATCTTGGTGTTCTTCCCGAAGCCATGTCAGTGCGCTGCTCCATGTGGCCCATGTGCAAGCAGCTTTTAAACGCCACTCAGGTGTTGGGCTGCCCAAAATGCATAGTCGACAGAATACCAAACATCGTCCCTGACACAGCAAAAAAACGCGGCATCAAGCGGATTATTATTGAGAAGCATCCCAATTTCTGTATTTACAAACCAAAGGTCAAACCGGCTAATGTCGTGCCTTTGCTTGAAGGCAAGGGTCTGACTATCGAATATGTAGATTTTTCCCAGGGCTTAGAGCCAGCTATCCGCCAGACAGCCAGATTACTCGGACGTCAGTCTGAGGCCGATGCTCTGATTAAACGCTACCAAAAAGCGCTGGCCAAGGCTAAAGGTTGTTTGCCAAAGGCAGGGTTGGGCAAAAAGGTGATTATTATTAATGGAACTTACCAGGACTCTACCGGCAAGTCATTTCTCAGGATCGAGGCAGCAGGAGGTTACTCAGATCAGTATCTGCTAAAACCGCTCGGCTGTATCAATGTAAGTGATGTTCTCAGATCACCCAAAAAGAAAGTGAATAAGGGGCACTTCATAGCCAGGAAGATAGACCGGTTGATCAAGGCCAAACCTGATATCATTGTCATGACCGGAAACGCCTTTGCAGTGCAAAAGGCCCTTTCTGGCGCAATGAGAAGGAATCCTGCCTTGGCAGACGTGCCGGCCATCAAAAACCTGGCTATCTATAACTTGCCCTTTTATGCAGATTCAAGCGTAATCGAGTATCCGGCCATTTTAAGAACATGGGCCAATGCTTTAGACGATTGATAATGGATGCATTTAATTAGGTTTCAGATTTTTTAAAAAAAATCTTGACAACGTTTTTCCTTTAGAATATTAGTGACTCCTAATTGAATTAGAGAGATTAATCTTTATAAGGGATGTCTTACGGTCTCCGGTCTTTTAAAGGCTGCGGAGAAAGTGAAGGCGTAACTTGGATTGCACAAACATCTGAGTTGCGCCTTTTTGTTTTTAAAAGGAGAAGTGAATAATGACGTTGAATGAAATCAAGCGGGATCAGGAGTGCGAAATTGTGGATATCACTGCAGAGGGTATTATAGGACAGCGGCTTCTGGATATGGGATTTATTCCCGGAACCCGTATAAAGGTTATACGAAACGCGCCTCTTGTGGACCCTATCGAGTTTGAATTGAAGGGATATAATATCAGCCTGCGCCACTCCGAGGCAAAACAGGTGGAGGTAACCCTGTTATGAGCAACGGATCCACAAAGATTATAGTAGCTTTAGCCGGTCAGCCCAATTCCGGCAAGTCAACAATTTTCAACATGCTTACTGGCGCAAGGCAGCATGTGGCCAATTATCCAGGCGTGACCGTGGAAAAAAAAACCGGTTCTTTTCGCCTTAAAGATGATCGGGTTGAACTGGTTGACCTTCCCGGAACACACAGTCTAACCTCCTACACACTGGAAGAGCGCATTGCCAGGGATTTCCTGCTCAACGATAAGCCGGCAGCAGTTGTTGATGTTCTGGATGCCTCCAATCTTGAAAGAAATCTCTATCTAACCTTTCAGTTAGCGGAAATGGATGTTCCTCTTGTCATTAATCTGAATATGATGGATGTGGCCGAAAAACGGGGTATTAAAATTGACACCCAAAAGTTAAGCCAGGAATTGGGAGCTTCTGTAGTCTCTACAGTGGGGAACAAAGGTAGGGGGAAAAGGCGACTAAAAGAGGCGATTCTGTCAACCTCAAAAAAGGAGCAGGCCACCCCCTTTCGAATTAACTATGGGGATGATCTTGAACCAATTTTAGATTCTCTGAAAAAAAGCCTTTCAGAGGAGACGGAAATTTCCGGCCGCTATCCGGTTCGATGGCTGGCGGTAAAGCTTATGGAAAACGATGAAGAGGCGCAAAGGCTGGTCGGGAAATATTCGCAAAAAAGCGAAATGATACTGAGGTCGGCGGAAGAAAAAAGAGAAGCCTTTAAGCTGGAGCACAAGAAGTCTCCGCAAAAGGTTATAGCCATAACGCGCCATCAGGAGGCCCAAAGGATCGTGGAAGCGAGTGTCACCCGCAGTAAAGAGATATCCAGGACCTTCACAGACAGGATTGACCAGGTAGCTTGCAACCGCTATCTGGGACCGGTTGTCCTGGTCGCCACCATTTATTTCGTTTATGAGCTCGCTATAGTTCAGGGATACAAGATTACTGAATACACATGGCCAGTGCTTGCCTGGTTCCGGGATCTTATCGCCTCGCTGCTTCCTTCCGAAGGATTTATTTTTGATCCTTTTTTTCGTTCCATGCCAATATGGGTGATAGACGGAACCATCGCCGTGCTGAATTACGTGCCTATTTTTCTTATCCTGTTTGCTCTCATAGCCATCCTGGAAGACACTGGTTACATGGCCAGAATGGCCTTTATCCTGGACAGGATATTCAGATACTTCGGTTTGCATGGCCAGTCTGTTCTGCCTATGGTCATTGGCGGCCTGTATGTCGGCGGGTGTGCCATACCGGGAGTTTTAGCGTGCCGTGGCATAAAAGATGAGAAAGCCAGGCTGGCAACCATTATGATTGTGCCCTTGATGAATTGCTTGGCCAAAATCCCTTTTTATGTACTCCTGATCGGGATGTTTTTTGCTGCATATAAAGGGATTGCCATGTTTTTTATTGCGACTATTACCATAATAATAGCACTTTCCGTAGCTAAAATCTTAAGCCTTACAGTACTGAGAAAAAAAGAAAGCGCGCCATTTGTCATGGAGATGCCTCCCTATCATATACCTACTGTTCAGGGTGTCCTCAGGCGCTGTCTGGAAAGAACATGGCTCTTTGTCAAAAAGATTATCACTATCGTTATTTTAGTCTCTGTCATCGTCTATGTGCTTATCTGCTTCCCAGGTATCAGTAAAGAGAAAAAGGCTCATTTTATAAGTCAAGCCGATCAGGCACAACAAACCTTCTTCAAAAAAATAGGGGAGGATAACCCTTATAGTGGTCTTATAGCCGGTGACAACTTGATGGAATTTACAAGATATTGGAGAGATTATAAGAAGGCAAAGATGGGCGCTAAAGGCAAAAACGCAAAGCAGGCGATTGATCAAAAATTCAGAGAAAAAAACTTTGAATTTTTTAAGATCGTAAAAAGAGGAAAATATGAAGTCAAAGGCGAAATGATAAAAGATAAACACGCCAGGAAGGTTTACAGTGCCTATAAAAAACTTGGTAAAACCACGAATAAACTGCGAAGAGAAATAAAGGAAGAGACAATTATAACCAGTTACATGGGCCGTGCCGGACTTTTTATAGAGCCGTTAACCAGGTGGGCAGGCTTTAACTGGCGCGTAAATATTGCCCTTATGAGTTCATTTGCCGCCAAGGAAAGCAGCGTGGCAACCCTGGGGGGTATCTACCAGTCGCAGCCAGGGGAGAAGGATAGGCTTGAAGAAAGGATGAAGGAAAAAGAGAAGGGTTGGACAGCTCTCCATGTGCTGGCCATAATGCTTTTTATGGCCATGTATCCTCCCTGCATTCCCACACTGCTGATGATCAAGGTTGAGACCGGAAGCATAAAATGGATGCTTTTTGCCACCTTTTATCCGATTGTTTTAGGAACAATCATAGCTGTTCTTGTATTTACAGGCGGAAATTTATTGGGTTTATCCGGAATGCAGGCCATGATCGCTTTTTATATTCTGGCCTTAATTCTTCTTGTATTAATAGGCCTCATCAAAAGAGAGCCGGAATTTGCTTAAGAACTCATGAGTCATAAGTTTTCGTAACATACTGAAATAATTAAATCCCAACTTATTCCCCCCTTGAGGGGGACAGGGGGTGTTTTAGGGGACTTTGAAGGCTTTTTTAGAAAACTTTGGACTGTCGAGTTAAGAAAGGAGGTGTTAGAATGAAAGGAAAGTTTTTAGGTTTTACAATAGGTCTGGCGCTGATGGTTTTTATGGCGACTTACGCCTTTGCCCATACCCCGCTGTGTTCCTGCTATGATAATGGGGATGGAACCATTACCTGCGAGGGCGGGTTTTCCGATGGTTCATCGGCAGCCGGGGTAGAAATGAGGGCGTTGAATTCATCTGGGAATGTCATCATAAAAGGCAAAATGAACGAAGACAGCGAAATTACCTTTAAGAAACCGCATGGTTCTTACAAGGTGGAATTTGATGCAGGACCGGGCCATCTGGTGGAAGTGCCAGGCTCGGAGATTACAGAGTAGAAATTTTTAGGATTCGTAGATTACACGGATTAGATGGAATTGTTTTTTTAATAATCTGCAAAAATCAGCGGAATTTGTGGATGAGATTGAGGAATTAAACAAATAACAATTAATAAAGGAGGAGAACATGAAGAAATTAGTTCTGGCATTGTCCCTGGCGGTGGTTTTTGCACTGAGCGCCCCGGCCTATGCTCATTTTCAGATGATTTACAGTCCAGACAGTGTCCCAAAATCAAAGAAACTTACTCTTAAGCTTGTTTTTACGCATCCCTTTGAAGCAGGCCACACCATGGATATCGGAAAAGATGAAAAGGGTAAGATCCACCCGCCCATAGCCTTTGGTGAAATGCACAAGGGAAAGAAAAAAAACCTGCTTAATACCCTCAAGCCTGTAACTTTTGCGAGTCTGACTAATAAAGGCAAGGCTTATGAAGCCAAAGTAAGACTGAAAGGCATGGGTGATCATGTGTTCTATTTTGTGCCCGCTCCGTATTACGAAGGCTCAGAAGACGTCTATATCCAGCATTGCACAAAGGTTATTTTCAATGTGGCCGGCGCACCAACAGATTGGGATACACCCGTAGGCGATCCTTTACCGGTAGAAATTGTTCCGCTCGACAAGCCTTATGCTCTGTGGACCGGAAATGTCTTCCGCGGCCTTGTTACATGCAAAGGCAAGCCTGTTCCTGACGCTGAGATCGAAGTGGAGTACTTAAACCATGATGTTAAAGGCAATGCCTTTTTAAAAAAGGCAAAGGTTGAGGCGCCTCATGACGCCCTGATTACCCTGACTATAAAAGCAGACGCAAACGGCGTGTTTACTTTCGGTATCCCGAAAGCAGGCTGGTGGGGATTTGCGGCTCTTGGAGCCGGAGGGGATCTGAAACATAACGGCAAGGAGCTTTCTCAAGATGCAGTCATCTGGGTTCAAGCGCTTGATATGAAATAAGTGAAAGGGTCAGCAAGGGGTATCGGTTTGGCGGCCATTCCCCTCGCAGACCCCTCGTAAGTCCTCAAAGGCAAATTTTCTCGAACCAGAGTTCTGTGCCTTTTTGGGCTTTTTTTTAAATAAGAGTTTTCTTGAAAAATGTCAAAGAAAAAGCACAAGGAGAAATAGAATAAGATGAAAAAACTATCAGTTACAATATCTATGTTGATTTTCGGGTTGGTGTTTCTTGGCTCTTATCCGGTCTTTGCCGGAGATGCCGGAGATATTGAAACTCTCAATAAACGCATTGAAGCGCTGGAAGCAAAAGCTGAAAAAAAAGTAGGTCTGGGCAATCTGGGCGAGAATATAACTTTCAGCGGCGCTATTGAACTTGATTATTCCTATACGAATCCAAGGGAAACCACGGATGTAAGCAGTGATTCCACATCTGACCTGGATATTGGGACAGCACAGCTTGGAGTCGAGGCAAAATTCCATGAATGGGTAACCGGTAATTTAGTTCTCAAGGGAGAAAATCTTGATAATGATGACAAGGTATTCTGGGATGAGGCCACAATTACCATACAAAAAGATGAATTTCCTCTCTACTTTGTGGGTGGGCACAGGGGTCAGCCTTTTGGCGTGTTCAACACCCATCTAATCAGTGATCCTGTTACTCAGGACTGTTATGAAATCGCCAGGTCAGGACTAACAGCAGGTTTTGCACCCGGTTTATTGGGGCTTGATATATCTGCTACAGTTTACAAGGGCGAAGTTCTGGCAGATAAGCTGTCAGAAGCCGCTTATGGCTGGACAAGAGACCCTGATCCAAATCCTGACCCAACAGATGATCTTGAATCCTATATTTTCAATGTATCCATAGTTCCATTAGAGGGGCTTAACCTCAGCGCCTATTATGATTCGGAACCGGGTCAGAACAATCGCAATGAGACTGGTGGCGGCGCAATAGAATGCCAGATCGGCATATTTACTTTTGACGTCGAATATATTGCCGCCATTCAAAGAGAAAAAAATGCAACAGATAATAAAGAATACAAGGAATCAGCATGGTTTGGCGCAGTTGCCTGCCAGATCATTGATCCTCTGGAGATAGCTGCCAGATATGAGGTTTTTGATGATGATAAAAACGGTGATCAGGATCAGCATTTAGAAAACAGGTATTCAATAGGCGCAAACTATAAGCTTTTTGAGAAAGATAGTTTCGTAACCACTCTTATGCTTGAATATCGTGGAAGTAATTACGAAAATGAGGCTGGTACTACTGTTGAGGATAGCGTGGACGAAGTCTTCGCCAAACTGGCAATAGAGTTCTAAATCAGCGGTCAGGCGTCAGGGATCAGGATTTCAGGGGAACTGAGGATAAGTTTGGCTCTGTTTAAACTTGGTCCCTGACAACTAATTTGGGATTTCATTCGCAGAGGCAGCGCGTCAACCTTAATTTGATTCGCTTTTATAGGATTAAAAAAATTATAAATTAGCTCCTAAAAATAATATTCCGAGCGTCATTAACAATAGACTAGCAAATATTTCAATGCCATGTTCAATAATAACTGCCCGTTTACTGTTTTTTGAAATAGCGGTAAGGGAAGCGATTTTTCCTGATATGGCGATTAATACAACAATTGATACTGTAAGTGCCATTCCTATTGAAATGGTTATCCCTAATATTATACCAAGGGTAATTAGATTCATTGATAAAGCAAACAGCATAACCATTACAACTCCGGGGCAAGGGGTGCCGCCAACAATAAACGCTAACAGAACAGGATTAGGGTATTTCTCGGATTTAAACATTTCACATGTGTGCTGTTTTTGATTGTGTTCTTTTATCAATTTGTAAATGCTGTGTATAAAAATTCCAAGGCCCAAACAGGCGATGATGCTGTAACTGATGATCTGGGTAATGTTTGTGACAGTTTCAAGGTTTTTTATAATGTTTGTTTTTAGAATAAGACGTATAAAAAGTACGAAAATAATACCTGAAACGCCGTGAAATAGAGCCATGCAACTACCGAACAGCATACCCTGCATATATGAAGGACGTTGTGACAATACGTAAGATAAGGCAATGGCCTTTCCATGCCCCGGGCCGGCAGCGTGGATTACTCCGTATGCCAATGCGGCCATAATAAGCAACAATAATGGTTTTATGCTTCCTGTTGATTCAGCCTGCCTGACAAGCAAAGACATTTTTGTTTTTAATTTATGTTGCCATATTATTATTTTTGCGAAAATTTTATTGCTTACAACAGGTATGGGTGCAGCATGCTGATTTTCCGGTTTTGTTGTAAAAGGATTCTGTCCATTTGCCAAAGGGGCAATCGAGAAAGTTAACAATAGAATTAAAAAGATTGCAGATTGTTTCATTGTTTTGTACGAAAATCCAGAAATAGTGCCCATGGATTGACCTGTCCATAGTATATTAATGTTGACTTATCTTCTTTAATAACCGTTCTAACCTCAAAGGATCCAGAATTATCTAATGATACTGAGCCGTTCTTCGCAAAGAAAATAGCACTGTAATAAGATGGATCATATGAAGCAACACGAACATTTTTAAAGTTACTTGTGACCGTAACATGACAAGGGATAAAAAACTTGTAAACTAATTTTTTATTATGCAACTCAGCTGAAAAATTTTGAATAAATTTAACATCAAAAGGTTTCCCGTCAATTTTCACAAAAGTAAAGTAATTGTAGTTGAATAAATATGAAAAAGCCTCTTTTTTTATTAGCGCCACTTCACTTTTTTCTAAAACTTCATTTTGGTTTTTATTATAATCTCCAGCTATCATGCTGGTAAACATATCATCAAATGTCCAGTGAATGTTGAAGCCTGCAAGCCCTTGATCGTCAAAAACTATTTTTATCCTTTGAGTAATAAAAACATGTGGGTGTGACAAAGTAACGCCACGAAATATTGTAAAAAAAATGATGGGTATGATAAATATAATAGTTATTTTTTTTCCCATGACAATATTCCCGCTTTTTTTCCGCAGAACGTAAAATTGAGGGGCGGCGGTTACAGAGCGCCCAGTTATTTCAACTTCCAAATTGATTCAAGATGAACCCTCCAAACTCGCCCCTGTATTACCCGTCCCTCTTAAATGGATTATTGAATGAAGCCGCTACGCGGCAGGAAAATAATCAAAAATAGTGTATAATTGGTAAACAACCGCGGAGGCTGTCCGGGAAATAGCCATTCTCGGACAGCCTCCGCGGTTCTTCGAGTTTGATAATCTTATATTGATTCTTCGAGTATCTTATTTTGAAGTTTATTAATCTGTATTTGAAAGCCAAGATTTTTTCTCTCAAGTTGTAACTTCGTTTTTGCGTGAGACTAAGGGACATCCTAATAATCCTGAAAGATTGTATTTCTGTCAATATACCATTGGCAATAACATGGTGAGACCTTTGCAACACAACCTATAAACTGAGAAGCATTTCATAAATAACGAGTTTGGCTACTATCATTTATATTCCTGCGGCTATTCATTGATTCAGTATTTTTTTGATTTTCCTGACTGCTTCATCGGGTGATTTAACCTTGTGCAGTATGCCTTCAAGTTCATATTCAAAAAAAACCGATCCTAAATCAAAATCCATTAGAATAACATTTTTTTTATTTTTAAGCGCCAGCGAAATTTCCGATATTGTTCCTGCTCGTCCATTGCATGCGACAATAACATCGCTGGACAGGACATTATAATAATTTCGTGCGTCATTGGCACCGGTTCTGATTTGGATGTCAATATAGTTAGAAGCTCTACTGCCGTTTTTATCGGGAAGAATACCTATGGTTAGTCCTTCAGCTTCTTTTGCACCTCTTGCAGAAGCCTCCATTATGCCTGCATTTCTGCCCCCGTTTAACAAGACCCAGCCGGATTCGGCAATGAGCCTCCCAAGTTGACGGGCATTTTCCATGTTTTTATCTGAAGCGCTACCGCCGCCCATAACACCAATGATAATTTTTTTCATGATCTTATTTTTTTAACGGTAAAATAGCGTTTTCCGGACATATCTGGGCGCAGACCGCACAGCCCACACACATATCAGGGTCGATTTTAACCTTTTCGTTTTCAACATAGAAGGCCGGGCATGCGAGCTCATTAACGCAGTTTCTGTGATTTTTACATTTATCACTTACATAAAAAGGCCGCGCCTTGATCATTTTCAGGCTCTTGGCGTAAAGGGTACACATCTGTTTTGATATAACAACAGACAGCCCTTTATGATTAAAAGCTTTTTTTATGGCTTCGATACTTTTTTTAATATTATACGGCCTGATTACTGTAACGTGGGAAACTCCGATTCCTCTTACAACATCTTCAATGGAAACATGACCAAACCCGTCAAGATTTAATTTTTTCATATCAACGCCGGGATTAGGCTGATGCCCTGTCATGGCAGTAGTTCCGTTATCGAGAATTACCAGGGTGAAATTATGATTGTTGAAAACGGCGTTTACGAGTCCGGGTATGCCTGAATGAAAAAAGGTTGAATCTCCAATAAAGCCAACTACTTTCTTGTCTGTAACTTTTGAGAAACCGCATGAGGTTCCCACAGATGATCCCATACAGATAAGAAAATCAGCCATGGAAAGAGGTGGAAGCAACCCAAGAGTATAACACCCGATATCTGTCGGGTAGATGGTCTCCATGCCTTCTGCTGCTTTTTTAACTGCATAATAGGTGGCTCTGTGGGAGCAGCCTGCGCAAAGGTTTGGCGGACGCTGAGGAAGTTCCGGAATATCAGACAGATCAACGATTTCCGGCATTTTACAGGGAATATCAAAACATTTTGCTATGCATTGTCTCACAAGGCTGGGATTAAACTCGTACAGACGTGAAAAAAGATCTTTTTCCTTCCCTCTGATAGAGATCGTTAATCCCTCTTCCTGGGCAAATGCTTTTACGCTTTCTTCCATATAAGGCTCTCCTTCTTCTACAATCAGAACCTTCTTGCATTTTTTCAGGAAATCTTTTATCAACGCGCCGGGCATTGGATGTGAAAACCCGATGCGAAGTATTTTAACGCTTTCTTCAATATTCAGGTCTTTTACTGCATCATACACATAGCTATAGCTTACTCCGTTGCATACGATTCCCAAATCACCTTTGCCGGTTATAAAATTATATTCGCTGGTTTCAGAAATCTTTTCAGCGGAATCAATATTATCAAGCAGTTTGGCATGCAGTTTTCTCGAAACAGCAGGCACAGTAACATAATTAAAAGGGTCTTTTTTAAAATCGCCTCTTGTTTTTCTTTTTTTGATTTTGCCCAGAGCCACGGCTTCTGTTGCGTGGTTAAGTCTTGTTGTTGTCCTGAAAATAACCGGTTCTTGAAGTTTTTCAGAAAGATCAAATGCATAGGCAACCATTTCTCTTGCATCTTCAACCGAAGATGGTTCGATAAGGGGCAAACCTGAAAGAGCGGCATAATAACGGTTATCCTGTTCATTCTGGCTGGAAAACATAAAAGGGTCATCTGCTGTCAAAATAACCAGGCCTGCCTTTACTCCAACGTAGGCAAGAGTCATCATGGCATCTGAGGCCACATTCATTCCAACATGTTTCATTATGCACATACTGCGAACTCCGGAATTTGCAACAGCAGCTGCAACCTCAAGGGCGATTTTTTCATTTGTGCTGTATTCAAAATAGATATCCGTTTCCCTTGATACCTGAAATAAATTAAGTGATATTTCTGAAGAAGGTGTGCCGGGATATGTAGTGGCTACAGCAACACCCGCCTCGATTGCGCCACGTGCAATTGCTTCATTACCAAGAAGTAACATTTCCATGCCTGGTTTATCAGTTAATAATTTGTGCATTGTTTTTCCTCTGATTTAGATAATAAATAACAACTTAATCACAAAGCTACCAAGATCTATACTATAATCAGTAACAGTTCACAGTTTTTTCAATGAACTATGCAACGATTGAAGCATTTTGAATATTGATTTCAACCGTGAACCGATAACTGTAAACCGTGAACATTTATCAACTGTATATATCAACACTGTTTTTCGTGTAAAGGATTTTCTGCAAGAAAGGTGTGTGGTTAAATAATGCAGGAAACTTTACAAATACCGAATATTGTGCAATAAAGTGCTAATAACAAGCCTGTGTTCCTTGAATATTGCACGATAAAACCCACTGCCAAGGGTTTTATAATACAAAATCGCCTTATAATCCCTTTTCGCAGGCAATAATGCACTAAAACAAATCGGGCTTTTAGGCCCGCTAAATCAAAGTTCGGCTGAATAATAAATGACAAATTAAGAACGTTTAAAATTATGTCTGTTAAATTGGAATGGGATAAAAACAAAGCGGCATCCAATCTCTTGAAACATGGAGTCTCCTTTGATGAAGCAAAAACTGCATTTGATGATCCATTCTATGTCGATTTTTATGATCCGGATCATTCCTATAATGAACATAGATATATTATCATTGGACATTCACTGAAAAACCGTTTGCTGATTGTTGCATATGCAGAAAGAAAAAATAAAGTTCGTTTAATCAGTGCAAGAGAAGCTACTCGGAGGGAACAAAAAGTTTATGAAGAAGGATAATGTAAAAACGGAAGATGAGCTTAGGCCAGAATATGACTTAATGAGCTTAAAAGTGAGGAAGGTTGGCCCTGAACGGAAGAGCTTTTTTGGAACTACAGTACGTTTAGAAAAAGATGTGGCAAAGATGTTTCCAGACTCTGAATCAGTAAATGAAGCTTTGCGATTTTTAATTCGCACAACCAAAAAAAACAAGTCATCATTTCCTGGCAGTACCAAGAATACTTGATTGGAATCCTACACAACACCCTGCGTGACTCCGCATGATTAGAAATAGCAGGTTTTAGGGGGACACGATTAAGGCAAGATATTATGCGCCACGATCTTGCCTATATTATTGAGGAAAAAACAGATTAGAACGGAGTGCGACGTTTAACCCGAAACGATAGCCTTAGTATTCGTGGCTCGGGGTCGAATATACAAAAAGGAGAACTTTTAGCTAAATTTGCCACATATGATAATAAAGAATGGGTGTTTCTTGCCCCTGATGGCTATTTTAATGCCTCAGCAAATGGGGCTAACTATTTGAATATTTGTGTATCTTCAACAAAGGCAACCGGCATTGATGACTATCAATTAAAATATCATAAACAGGATATTGTAGCTCAGAAAATACATTAGCGTACCTCTTTAAATAATTTGTCGTATAATCATTTGTTCGGCTGGAGATGATATGACTGGCCTGATAAAAAAGATAATAAAAGTAGAAACATGAGCAAAGGGCTTGGACTATGAAAAGTGAGCTTTCTTGTTACAGTCAGTTACTTGACGCCGTTAAAATCCGAATCCGACAAGCTCAGGCAAAAGCCACACTTTCGGCAAATGCTGAAATGATTCTTATGTATTGGGACATTGGACGAATTATCGCTGAATGTCAAAAAAGCGAAGGTTGGGGGGCTGGCGTCATTCCCCGTCTATCGAAAGACATTCGGAACGAATTGCCTGAAGTGAAGGGGTTCTCGGAACGAAATATTGGCTATATGATGCGTTTTGCGTGTGAATACAGTGTGCCGTTAATTTTGCAACAACCTGTTGCAAAAAAATCCTCGGAAGTCATACCTGTGTCTCAGATTGTAGTTTCCTTGCATGAAAAAAACATAATGAAAAGTTTGCAACGGCTTGTTGCAAAAATTCCCTGGGGCCACAATATTCTGCTTATGCAAAAAATCAAAGACCTGTCAACTCGATTGTGGTATATAAGGCAAGCTATTGAAAACGGCTGGAGCCTCGATGTGCTTGGGATGCGGGTAAGTTTTAAGTAAGACAGAGGAAAAAAGTCATATTAAATGGCAGTAATGTTATAAATAGAATAAATAAAAATCATAAATCATGTAAATCCAGTTAATCCTGTCAAAAGAGTCTGCCCAAATATGCTTAGAGAACTTTTTATTAAAAACT
>CAYYMU010000003.1:0-37504 GCA_964472445.1 uncultured Desulfobacteraceae bacterium | reverse complement strand
TATCTACCTAAAAAAAATTAATACTGTAACAGGCAAACACTGCTTTTTGTTCTAGGGGCCTGTCCGAAAAGTACCGAAATTGTCATTTTCACCTAATTCTCGGACAGGCTCCTATCATAAGTTAAATTTTTTGAAAGTTTTAAAGGAATCTGATTTGCTGAAAAAATATTCAATAAACATTCAATTTTATCTATTTGTTTTTTTATCATTTTTTTTATGCGGATGCGTTCAAAATCTGCATAATATTCCTGTTTCACAGGTCGAAAATTTAGCAACTTCCGAAACAGAGACCACCGTAGCTGATCTGTCTGAAAAAAAAGACAACGAAAAAAATCGTGTTGACCAAAAATCCGAAAATTCTGATCCTGACAAGCCAGTTAATACCAGTACCAATACAGATAAAGACCATAAAGCAGATCCCAAAAAAAATATCAGCGCAGAAATCAAAACAGACAAAAAACTTGCAGATCCCAAAAAAACACAACATACTCTGGATGAAGCCATTGATTTCTGCCAGGTTTCACAGGATCTCTGGCAAAAAGGGGATCTTGAAAATGCCCTTGAGGCCTTGGATCAGTCTTATTCCCTGATCCTGAATATCACCGCAAATGACGATCCTGAACTGGTGCAGCAAAAAGAAGACCTTCGTTTTACGATATCAAAACGTATTCTTGAAATATATGCATCTCGAAATATTGTTGTCAATGGCGGACACGACGCCATTCCCCTTGTAATAAATAAACACATACAGAAAGAAATCGATCTCTTTACAAAAGGCAATGAAAAAAAGTTTTTTCTGGCATCATATAAACGCTCAGGCAAACATCGTTCACATATAGTCAAAAAGCTTAAAGAAGCCGGACTCCCTGTTGAACTGTCATGGCTTCCTCTTATTGAAAGCGGTTTCAAGGTACGCGCGCTTTCAAAGGCAAGGGCTCTCGGGCTCTGGCAATTTATACCTTCAACCGGATACAAATTCGGTCTTAAACGCGATATATTTATTGACGAACGTATGGATCCTTTTAAATCAACTGCTGCTGCTATTGCTTATTTAAAGGAATTACATAATATTTTCGGCGACTGGGCAACGGTAATGGCAGCCTATAACTGTGGTGAAGGAAGAGTTCTTCGTGTAATTCGAAGCCAGAATTTAAACTATCTCGACAATTTCTGGGATCTATATGAAAAGCTTCCCAGAGAAACCGCAAGATATGTTCCTCGATTCCTCGCTGTTCTTCATATAATTAAAAACATGGAAAAATATGGTATTGATCCAAAAGATATTGATAAGCCTCTAAAATATGAAACAGTCCTTGTAACGAAACAGGTATGTTTAAAGGATATAGCAAAAAAAACAGTGTCATCTGAAAAAATCTTAAGACAACTCAACCCTGAACTCAGGTATAAAATGTTGCCTCCTAATGAATATCCCCTCAGGATTCCACCGGACAAAAAAGATATACTGCTTGCAAGTCTGGATAATATACCTGTCTCATATATGCCAAGAGCTGCCTATGTAAAACATAAAGTAAGATCTGGGGAATCTCTTTCAACTATTGCCAGAAAATACCATACAAGCATGTCCAAAATTGCCAGGGCAAATAATATATATAAACGAAATTATATAGTTGCAGGGAATATAATTAAAATACCACAAAAAGGGACCATTGTTCCCACACCCAAAAAGCATAATAAATTAAAATACAAGCAAGCCAGCATTCATGTTGTTAAAAGCGGTGATTCGTTGTGGATTATTGCCAGACGTTATCGCACAACCACAAAAAAGATTAAGTATATAAACAACCTGTCTTCAACAAAACTTTCTATAGGACAAGTCCTTAAGATACCCGGCAGAGACATAGAAAATGAAGAAGGTAACGGCTTCGGGATATACAAGGTAAAACGGGGGGACAGCCCTTTTAGTATTGCAAAGTTGCACAATATGCGTTTGGAACGTTTTTTGCGTATAAACAGGCTGACACCAAGAAGTAAAATATACCCAAAGCAAAAGCTGTATATTAAATAACGCATACATCTAATCAGCCCCCGTAGCTCAGTGGATAGAGCAATGGATTCCTAATCCATGCGCCGCAGGTCCGATTCCTGCCGGGGGCACCAGATATTTTTTAAAAACCCGTATTCAAAACGAGACCTTTGAAAAATGCTCAATTTTGTTTAAGTTCAAGGAAGGCGAGGATTTCAACCACATGAATATATTGAATATTTAGAGGATTTATCAGCCTCAGGCTGATTAAAATTTGAGTCTGACACAGAAATTGGGCAAAAGGGGGTGTTTTGCAAAGCTTTCAAAACAACAAATCGCAGGATAAACTATGATTATTGTAACCGGTGGTTCAGGTTTTATTGGAAGTGCGATCGTATGGCAACTAAACAGTAGAGGTATAGATGATATTGTTGTTGTCGATCACCTGGAAGAAGTTGAGAAATGGAAAAATCTTGTTCCACTTCGATTTTCCGATTATTTAGATAAATCCGACTTTATTAAAAAACTTGAAGCCGGATACTTTGGAAACAGCATTAAAGCAATTTTCCATATGGGCGCATGTTCTTCCACTACTGAAAAAGACGCTGATTATCTCATTGAAAATAATTACCGTTATACAGCCCGTATCGCCATGTGGCATGAAAAACACCCTGGCTGCAGGTTTGTATATGCATCCAGCGCCGCTACCTATGGAGACGGTCAGCAAGGCTATCGTGATAAAGAAGATGAATTACATATTCTTCGTCCGCTCAATATGTATGGATATTCAAAACATATGTTTGATCTGCTGGCTCTTCGCAAAGGATGGCTTCAACATATTGTGGGACTGAAATATTTTAATGTATTCGGGCCTAATGAATACCACAAGGATGACATGAGAAGTGTCGTAAATAAGGCATATCCAATTGTGCGTGATAAAGGAAATATTTGTCTTTTCAAGTCATACCGTGACGACTATAAGGATGGAGAACAGCTTCGAGACTTTATCTACGTTAAGGATGCAGTTAAGATGACTCTCTTTTTCCTCGACAACCCAGAAATAAACGGTATTTTCAATATCGGCACAGGTAATGCCAGATCGTGGAATCAGGTAGCTGCATCTTTGTTTCAGGCAGTCGGCAAACCTCTAAACATCGAGTACATACCAATGCCTGATGCTCTGAAGGGAAAATACCAATACTATACATGTGCGGATATGACAAAATTGCAATCCGCTGGATGTCAACATGCCTGTATGGATATTGATATGGCTGTAAAAGAATATGTAAGGAATTATCTTAATTTAAACAAACACCTTTCTAACCCCAAATAATGAGACCTTTGCAGAACGCAACATTTTTTCGTCAGGCAAGGAAGGCGAAAGTTTCAACCACAGGAATATATTGAATATTTCGAGGATTTATCAGCCTCAGGCTGATTGCGATTTGAAATTCCATCTCGTTTGATTAAAAACCAGGAAATTATTTTGACAAAGGCAATTGAAAACAGGGTATTAAAGCTTAGAAAGTCGCTTTCAGAAAAGCATTTTGACACATTCATGATTCTTATTGGGGAAAACCGACGTTATTTAAGCGGCTTTACTGCTGAAGATACAGGGTTTGACGAATCTGCAGGCGCTCTCTTCATAACCAGCCAAAAACTTATACTTGCAACCGACTCCAGATACACATTACAGGCCGAACAGGAAGCCCCTGGTTATGAGATATTTTGCTATAAAAAGGGGCTTGCGAATGAATTGCCTGACATTCTCAGGTCTCTTGAAACCAAAAAACTCGGTTTTGAATCAAAACGCCTGTCTTATATCCAATATAATCAAATCACCAAACAACTTTTATCAAATGGCTTAAATATCCTGCTCACAGGAACAGAAGATATTGTAGAAAATCTTCGCGTTAAAAAAGAAAAAGAAGAAATTAAAAACACCAGAAACTCACTCTTTATAGCAGAATCGACTTTTAAAAATTTTATTACAAATAATTCCATATTGGGTATGACGGAAAAAGAAGTTGCATGGGCAATGGAAAAAGGAATGAGAGAAGCAGGGGCTGAGTCAATCTCATTTCCAGTAATTGTGGCATCAGGTCCAAACAGCGCTCTTCCTCATGCAATACCTGGAAACCGCAAAATAAATAAAGTAGAACCGGTTCTGTTTGACTGGGGCGCAAAAGTAAACGGCTACTGTTCAGACATCTCCAGAACAATTTTAACAGGCAAGCCTGACGACACATTTATTAAAGTTTATGAAACAGTCTTAAACGCCCAGCGCATGGCTACTGACGCCATAAAACCAGGTGTCAGTTCACGGACAATAGACAAAATAGCTCGCGACTACATTGACAAAATGGGCTTTAAGGGTAAATTCGGGCACGGCCTGGGGCATGGGACAGGACTTGCCATACACGAATACCCCGGACTTAATCCAAATAAAAACACCATACTTGAAAAAGACATGGTTTTCACAATAGAACCCGGGATATATATACCAGGCTGGGGGGGCGTCAGGCTTGAAAACATGGTGGTTGTAAGGGAAAATGGGGCAGAGGTGCTAAACACTCTCGAATAAATAACCGTTCACGGTTAACAGTTTACAGTTAACGGTTGAAAAAAACAGAAGAGAAATCAGTAAAGAACCGTGGACCGTGAACAGACAACTTTGAAATTTTATGCTGGATAACCTTGTAGATCAATATGTAAATTATCTTCTTGTTGAAAAGGGTCTTTCAGATAATACTCTTGAATCATACAGCAGCGACCTTGCCGTATATCTTGAATTTCTAAAAAAAAGCAGGATAAGAAAGGTTTCCGAAACAGATACTGCTGTTATATTAAAACATTTGATCAACCTGAGAAATTCAGGATTAGGGGCAAAATCAAGGACAAGACATCTGGTTGCCTTAAGAGGTTTTTACAGATTTTTAACACAGGAAAAAATAATTAAGAAGGACCCTTCCAGGATTATAGATCTTCCCAAAGGCGGGCTAAAACTTCCAGATGTACTCTCTGTAGAAGAAGTAAAAAAGCTTATAAATATCTGCGACATCAAAAAACATAAAGGAATAAGAGATTGTGCAATGATTGAACTCCTTTATGCCGCAGGACTCAGGGTCTCTGAACTGGTAAATCTGAAAATCCAGGACGTCAACCTGGAAGCATGTTTTGTAAGGGTTTTTGGAAAAGGATCAAAAGAACGAATTGTGCCTATAGGTCTTTACGCAAAAAAGAAAATAGATAACTATATAAAAAGTTCCAGGCCAATAATTCTAAAAGAATTAAACAGCCAGTATCTTTTTGTCGCAAGAGCAGGAAAACCCATGACCAGACAGGGATTCTGGAAACAGTTAAAAAAATATGGCCACACAGCAGGCATAAAAAAAAGAGTCACTCCTCACACGCTTAGGCATTCCTTTGCCAGCCATCTTCTTGAAGGCGGCGCTGATTTGAGAGCTGTTCAGATTATGCTTGGGCATGTAGATATCTCCACAACCCAGATTTACACTCATATAGCTAAAAAACGGCTCAAAGAAATTCACGAAAAATATCATCCAAGAGGGTAAATCTGTTAACGTAAATTAAGGGTATAAACCTCAGCATCATCCCCTTCCGCCAACGGGCCGAACAGAATCGATTCTGGGTTGCCCTGAACACGAACATAATATGATGAGTCAGCATCCAGTTGGTTTTGAATAGCCCAGGCCGTATACTCCTTTTCTCCCATTGTAAGCTTTAACCCCTGCATGGGATATTCAAGCACTGCCTTATCTGGAAGTTTGCCCGCAGGTCCTGAGCCGTGAGCGTCTATTTCTCCACCGCAGACCCCGAACATAGCTCCCTTCCATGATGATTCAAAAGGACCTACCTCAAACCACTGGCCAAGCTGGGGGATGGCGTAGATATCGAGACGGTACTCGACAGAAATTTTTCTCTGAGGCATATTTGCCTTTGCAACCAGTTTGGCGCCGGCAGCAGGATTATCAGCAGCAAGAATTTCAGCGCCCTGAAACGGCGTCGGCAAAAAATCAATAGACGGAATCTTGCCGTCATGAAGAAAAACAATGGGAAATCCGTGGCCTCTGACGGCCTGTATGGATAACGCAAGCATGGAAAGACCATAGCTTACGGAATCAGAGGCAAGCTCTTTGTCCGATGAAAGAATAATCCACAAGGCAGTGTCATCCTTTCCGAGTTCTTCCCGTGGTCCAACCCACGCCATCTTTTTCAGATCATCCATCCAGAAATGCCCGTTAGCATCCAGAGCATAGGTCTTTAGCATGGTCATCAGCTTTTGAACCCGCGCTTCTTCATGAGCCAGTGAGGTTATCCATACTTTTTTCATCATTTTCTCCTCTGTACCACCATTAAGTGTAAACCTAATCAAGCGAAAGTCGAAGGTGCCCCAATTTCAAGGCGTCCGATGGCGAAGCTGTGGTAATCCACCGCAAGCCCTTGGCAACGCAAAAGATGGGGTTGCATATGTTACCCCTTTTTTTCATTTTGTTTACGATCAATAAGGGTATAAATAATCGTAAGGAATGCCTCACGGTCTAACCAAGCGAAAGCACTGTAACCTGGCTCGGGCAGAGGCACATACCAGGAGCATTCGGCATAACACCCATGGCGTTCTGACCGGTTACGCTGGTCATGCGTTGCGCCGGTACGCCATCCACCAAAATCGTAAAACAGCCGACCATATATTCCGTTTGACCATCAATCAAGTGGGATACTACACCACCCAAAACACCTGCTTCGTCCCCATTACTCATCAAACCCTTAGTCAACAGATTGACCGCCGGCATACAGTCGACCAAAACATTATAGGCAGCAGGCGCAGACGTTGCTGTCATGGCAATATCCGGATACGGTATGGGCGTTGGTACCGGGCCGGCAGGAGTGGGAATGGGGGTAATACAGACGTCCGGAAACCCCATATCCATTCCCGCTCCCATGGTAAGCATAAACATAGTTCGTCCTCCCTTATCCTAAGTGTACCTGTTCGGCATTGATCGTTACGATCTCTTCAGCCATATGCACGGCATTTTTCGAATGCATAGTCAGTGTATCTTCAACCAGATAACGGGTCGAGCCGGTCTGAACCTCTTCATCCTCCTTGACGAAACGAACGGCATTGATAAGCCTCTCGGTCAGCCTACGGTATACGGTGTCTACCGTATCCGCCACGTGCTTGACCTTTTTTATCTGGCTGTCGAGAAAGGCGCCGAGAAATACCAGTCTGGAAATTTTTGCCGCGCCTTCATCGGCATCAACTGAAATTTTCTGACTTGCAAAGGATAGTTCCTCTCCCGCGGCGATCGTCATGCCGATATCCGACTTCAATGACAGATCCCCATTTTTTACCTGCACATTTACCGGGCCCTCAAAGACGATATCCGTTTGTCTGTTTTCGCTAATTTCCCTTTTGAGTACGGATAAAATAAAAACGTTGCCCGACATATCCATGAAGAGCAGAACTGTATCCCCGACTTTCGGCTGTACCAGGCAGCTGACCGCCCGCTCTGATATCACATCCCCGTAAGACGTCAGGACTGAAAAAAAGTTGTCCCCCACTTCCTGAACACGCCCATATTCCATTATGGGCTGAGAACATTCTATTTTTTCTGCCAATTCTTGCATATCTCCTCCTCTTTGATCGAAGTCCCAATTAAAATAGTTATCGGTTTACATGGATCAGGGGTCAGATGACCCCTGAAGGTTATTTTCTTTTCGGTCTCCAGGCCTCTGCCTCCTCCAAGTCTTTATCGGTGCCGCGGATCATTATCTTTTTTGCATTCTCCCACTTTGTATGGTCTTCAACTGCACCATGAAGCCGTGCAAGATAGAGGCTTGCACCTGAAAAATCGGCCGCCGACAGATCGGCATGGGAAAAATTGGCATATGCACACTGTGCATCTTTAAAAACAGTCGCTTTACATGAAGCATTTTCGAAAAGGCAATTTTTTAGGTTTGCCTTGGAAAAATCCGTCTGTGTGAGATCGGCCTCCCCGAAATATGACTTTGAAACATCCGCTCCGTTGAAACGAGCTTCTTTAAGTATCGCCCCCTTAAACATGGCGTACTGTCCGGAGACGCGTTCGAGGTTTGCACCGGTCATATCGGCATCCGAAAAATTGGAATATGTAATATTCGCCCCGGTAAGATCCGCCCCTTTCAAATCCGACCCGGAGGCATTGATGGTTGAAAAATTTGCCCCCTTCAAATCCTGACCGGCCAGATCGCAATCGCGGAACATAATCTTGAAGAAGTGCGCACCGGTAAAGACGGTTCCCCTGAGACTTGCATCATTAAAAACGACCTTCTCAAGATCTGCTCCGGAAAGGTCCGCATCGACAAGTGAAGCATGCGAAAGGAAAACCTTTTCGAATTTGGTATTTGACAAATTTGCGTTATCGAGCGTTGCATGCTGCATCATAGACCAGCTGAAGAAGGCGCCGGAGCAGTCCGCACCCGTCAGATTCGCATGCTGAAAGAGGGTCATGTGGATCTTCGCCCCCTTAAGGCTCGCGCCCGTTAAATTCAGCTTTCTCAGGTCAACCTTTGTCAAATCAGTCCCATCTAAGATGACCCGGGAAAAATCGCATCTCTTGAATCCCGTTTTGAGAACGTTTGCCCCGCTAAGATTCGCATTTTTGAAAGAGACGTTTTCAAAACGCCCCCCCGTAAGATCGGCACCGGAGAGGTCAACACCTTCAAGGCTGGTATTTTCAATTGTCTCATTTTGCCCTATGGCATCGAGAACTTCTTTCCGTGTCATATAATCCTCTATCGTCAATCAAGCAGGTCGGTCCGCTTATGGAGCTGAGACATTTTCAAATTTGCCCCTTCAAAATTCGTTTCCCCGACAGTTGCCTTATAAAAATCGACGGCAAAAAGGTTTGAATCGCTTAAGTTTGTATTGACAATCCGCGCTTTCCTGAGCGATCCCATAAAGAGATTCGCCCCGGCAAGGTTCGCGTTCTCCAGATTCGACTTATTAAAACGGCACTTCTTTAGCGAAATACCTGACAGATCGGCATTTGTCAGGTCGCAATTTTCCAGGATCGATTCATCAAGCACACTGCCGACAAAATCCGCCCCGGACAGATCCGAATCCCTGAAGCAGCCGTGTTTCATGGAAATATTCCTGAGATTGACGCCGGGAAGCGACGTGTTGCCGCCAATGCGGCCCTTGTCCAGATTCGCGCCTTCGAACGTCACCCCCTCCCCTTTCACACCCCAGAACATAGTTGAGTTGACCGCGGCCCCGGAGAAATCGGTCCTGTCGAGAACAGCGTCCTTGAAGAGGCACTTGTTAAGTTCGGACATGGTAAGTTTTGCGTCCGACGCATCGGCACCGGAAAAAACAACCATTTCCGCCTTTATGTTCTCCAGGTTTGCCTTAATGAGTTTCGCCTTCTGTAGAATTACCGAGTAAAGCTTGGCACCTCTCAGGTTGGCCTTTGTGAGGTCGGCCTCTTTCATCAGCGCCTGGTTGAGATTTGCCCCTTCGAGATTAGCCTCCTTGAAAAAAGCCTTGGAAAATAGCCCCCTTTCCAGTCTTACGTTTTTTAACGAAGCCTTCGAAAAATCCGCCTCCATGGCTAACGTCTGCGATAGATTCGCCCCATCAAGATTGGTCTCGGAAAAATTTGTTTTCTTGCACATGGCACGGCTCAGGTCGATACCGGCCAGGTCGAGTTTGGAAAGATCAAGACCGGTCAGGACAGAGCCTTCCATGCTCTCCCCTCTTTCATGTCGCTCAATCACTTCCTCACGGGTAAGTTTCCTTATCTTCTCCGGGTCAATGCCCGCCTTATCGAATTTCTCCTTCAGTGAATCGGGAATCCCGCCGGCCCTTGCCTGCTCTGCATCCTTCTTTCCTGCTTCAATTTTTGACATACCGTCTTGATAACGCTTTTCGGCTTCATGACCCATTTTTTTTGCCTGGGCCGCCGCCTCGTTCATCTTTGTTTCCATCTCCGGCGTCAAGTGGCCGACGCTACGCATATTTTCACGCTCCAAAGCAATTTTTTTGGCCTGCTCCTCGCCGAATTCGGCAAAACTCCTCCTACCCTGACTCTGGGTGGCGTTGAGTAGCACATCAGGATCTTTTCCGGCTTTTTTAATGGCAGCCCGTGCCTGATTTTCGAATACTGCCTGTTTCGCTTGGAGGGCATCGATTTTCGGCTGATGAAATGCCTTGATTTCCTGGACAAGCCCCTTAACCATACCTTTTATGTCCATCCTGGGGATGGGAGGTATGACAATAGCCGATTTATCTGGCGGTTTATCCGCCTCAGGAAGACCCGGTTCCACCTGATGCTCCTTTGCAAACTCTCGAGGAAGCACCTCCATGACCCAGGTTCGAACGTCTGTCCCATATCTGCGGGTCTCAAACAGAGAGTTCCCTATGGGCAAAAGGAGTTTTTTGGCGTTCGGGTATGTCTTAGTCCAGGAATCCCATTCTTCTTTAGGGATGTCCCCCTCGGGAAGGATAATTAAGAATATTGATGCGGCTTCAACGGCCCCGGCAGCTTTCTTGTCCGGTTTTACATCGGGAGACTTGAGGGTAATCACCGAGCAGATATCGCCGATCTCCTGCTCCAGGTAAAGTGCCTGAAGCTCATCGTTAACCCTTACGCAGGGTGCATTTTCCTCCACAGGCAAGCCGGGCAGATCGATTAAGGAGGCCGCCGGTAAAAAAAACGGGGTTTCATCTGAACCATCGATTAATACATCGCTTTCCGCATCAGAATAATCACCCGGACGGACAAGAACTCTATTCAAGGTTGCCTCATCAAAACGCGGCATGACGAGGCCTCTGGGCAAAACAAAGGGCTTCGGTTGACCCTGATCATCTGTCCCGGGTTCAAGTCCCCAGTCGACGGGGTTTTGAATCTCTTCGTCGGGGTTGAGGCCGAGCCAGGCACTCCTGATAGCTCTTCGCTTGAGACCGAGCCCATGGAGAGCCTCCTGAGCCTCCCGGTTCGACTCCAAGTTTTTCCGGCACCTTACAATGAACGGAAAGCCGTGGTCGTGCCACGGATTGATCGACTCTTCCGGAAAGAGGTTGTCCGGATCCACACCTTTCTTCTTCAGTTGTTCCGGTTCAAAGGTCTCTTTCAGTCTATCCGATGTCTTCTTCTTCGATGCCTCTGCACCCTTGCGGACGTTTTCAAGTTCATCCAGACCCTTGCCGATCTGTTCTTCAGTTTTTTTGAGCCTGGTTCTCAGGACATTAAACTTTTTAAGATCGATCTTTGTCAAGTGGCCGTACTTTGCGTGCATGCCCCTTGCCATCTGTTCCATACCGGCAATAAGCGCCATATTTTTACCGATCATACCCGCAGATTTGATCTTCATCTCTTCTGGAGTCGGCGCAGGCATCTGCGGAGCCTTACCCATGGCCTTGAGCTTTGCGGTCTCTATCTCTTTGGGGATACTCTTTATCCGCTTGAGCGCCTTGCCTATCTTTTCCTGAGCCTTCTGTAACGGTGCCTGGTCAATAGGAACCGTGAGGTCGAGGACTTTCTTCTGCTCCTCAAGATAGTGTTCAATTGGTCTGGGTGCATCATGCATCTTTTCTGAGGCGAGGAATATTCGTACTACGTCGGCAAATTCGTCATCCTGTACCTCTGTTGAACCCCTGTACATTACAACACCCCTGAGTATTTTTGGAAACAGCCAGACCGTATCAATTTTCGTTGTCACCTCCTGGAAGATTTCATTGTCGGCATCTCCAGATCTGAGGTCTTTTTTCTTGGTCACAAAGCAGCGTATTCGAAGAGGCGGAAGATTAGATTTGATGACCTGATGGTCGGGGTGCATGTTGACGATTTCTATGGATTCGCCGGCGGCGAAGAATCCCGTCACAAACTGATCCTCGGGCGCTGTATTGAAAAACTCATAGTTCATGTCATCGGGGAAGTAGGGCCACCGCTCACGCTGCCACTTTTCGTCGTAGGTTCCCTGTTTTTTCATGCGTTGCGGCCACATGAGATCAAGGGGGGCAAAACCGGCAGGATCTGGTCGGTCGGATGGTGATCCGATAATACGGCCGGGATCCTCTATGTTCGGTAACGGGATGACGGTTCGGCCGTTGGATGCCACAACAGAATCAATCCCCTTGCCGAGGGGATTTTTTTTAAAACCTTCTCCACCGAAGGCTTTTTCATATGTTATCGGTATTTCGGCAAACGGTTCGGGATCCTTTATCAGCTTCATGATACCGCCTTCCCTGACCCAGAATCGATCACCGAATATGTTAAGACTCTTTCTCAGCTCACCGACACGAACGGAAACTTCCGAGGCGACCCTCGTTGTACCTTTTGGCGCAACACAACTGCCCGTCACAACCACTTCACCTCTGGGCTTGGGCATCCCCATATCGAGGATTCCTCCCTGTCCCAGCTGATAGGGAACGGTCTTCCATAGTTCCTGTTCAGTAAGGGGTTCATCAGGATTTATCAGATCAAAAAAGCTCAGAACAGTACATGCCATATAGAGGGTATCTTTTATCCCAAAAGTCTTGATAAGCAGGGAATGATCGTTTTTCTTGAAAATTTTCATAGCTCGCCTAAATAATCATTTTCATCCCGGTGATTTCACTTGACTCACCGCTCAATTCGGTCGTCTCGCCACTCAATGTGGTCGTCTCACCGCTCAATGTGGTAGTCTCACCGCTCAATGTGGTAGTCTCACCGCTCAATTCGGTCGTCCCACCGCTCAATGTGGTAGTCTCACCGCTCAATTCGGTCGTCTCACCGCTCAATGTGGTAGTCTCACCGCTCAATTCGGTCGTTTCACCGCTCAATTCGGTCGCTTCGCCATCCATTTGAGTTCTCTCACCGCTCATCTCAGTCGTCATTTCACGCATTTCAACATCTTCTCCACCCACTTGGGTTTTGTTCCCGAACAGCTTTGTAACCTTCCCGGCCAGCTTGGTTGCCGTTGCCTTTACCTTCGTCGCCGCTCCCACAATACTATTCTTTTTCATAACGAGATACTCTTTAAAGCCCATGACCGTCACATCATTGCTACCTACAATAAGCTGAGACCTCTTCCCAATTACAGATGATTTAGAATAACCCATAACCGATTCCGAATTGTACCCTTTTACTGACATCAAATTTGCACCTTTAACAGACGTGCTGGAATAACCGGGGCCGACACTCTCCTCTTTTTTCACTGCATTAATCTTCAGCCCGCTCGAAGTTTGAAGCTGGATTCCTTTATCAACCCTACCGTCCATGCCCGAGGAGGGAATAATGGCACCTGCGAGAGCCAGTCCCAGTTTGATGCCTGTGAGTTCATAGTTAAGCAAACTGGACGCACCGTCGAATATGGACGCTTTTCCGCCATGCCTATCTCCCAATTTCAATATCGACTCCTTACAAGGGGATTCAATGAGAACCTGTTGCTGACCATTCGTGTCAACAAAAGTAATCTTGTTCCCACCGCTTGTCGTGATATTAGCGGAATACGGTTTTGAAGCAGTCACCACGCTGGGGTGTTCCGGGTTCGGGACGGACGATGATATGAGAGGCCGGTCCGGATCTCCGTCAATAAAGGAGAGCATAACCTCCGTGCCCTTGTGCAGGGGAAAGTGCATGCCGTGTCCCGCACCGGTATAAGGCTGGGCCATGCGCAGCCATGCCGAGGCTTTACCGTTCTTGTTGCCACTCAAATCGAAAGGCATGATGACCTTGTAACGTCCATATTCGTCCAGTTCGGCGCACTGCCCGCTTCCCGCGGCATCCACTTTGGCGTTCATGGTACCGTAGAAACGGGCCTTTTCAGTATTACTTTCATGACGGTACTGCACACCGACCGGGATGCCCACAAAGGAGTTCCTGTAATAGGGATGCTTTTCAACTTCGGAGAGACCCTTCTGGATACCGGACAAAAGATACGCTGTCTGGCTGCCCTCGTGTTCCAGGTCGACGGTCAAATACTTCTGGTTGAAGTCTTTACGATAGTGATCTTCAAGATCAAAGAGATATCCCGGCCTCAGGTAGGGGATGGTGCTCTCCCCGTAAAAACGCTTTTCCTGGCAGAGGAGTTCTTCCGCCCGAATCTTCGCGAGAGCATTCCCCTCTTTAGCATTCCTGAAATGATTACCGTACAGATAGACATTCCCCCTGCCGTCCTTGGAAACATCAGCACTCCCTGAAATTTCCAGAGAAGGTGTCATATAATTGTAATCTTTAATGTTTAATGTCTTGGGGAGCATCTTCTGCCGGCAGGCAAAGGTCTTAACAACTTCTTCCCGATGCATCTCATCGAGGCCGGAGGCCGGAGAATAGTACATCGTCTTCCCTTCGGGCATCTCAGTATGTGCTATCTTCGTGTCGGTAATGATAACCTTTTCACCGTTTTTTGTCTGCTCAAAATAGTAATAAATCCCTTCCCGCTCCATCCACCGGGAAACAAAATTAAGATGGCTCTCACGGTACTGGCATATGTAGTCCCACTTGGGATAAGTTTTCTGCAGTTTTAATTCAAAGTCGAGTGATGTCAGTCCACCATCTTTTAATACTTCCTTAATGATGTCCGGAACGGTTTTATTCAATAGGACCTGGTTGTGATGTGTCAGGGAAAGCCACCACAGCTTCGGCACGAGAACGGCACGGTAGAAGACGTGTTCATCCATCTCATGGAGCTGTTCAAACTGAGCGAGTATACCATTGAAGGGGATATCTCCATCCTCACGCAAGATGGTGAAGGTACCAGGATTTTTAAGAACCTCCGTCAGGTCTAAATCCGCGTTATTGGAGACCAGATCTATTTCGAACCGATAGCATGTAGAAAATCCTTCTGTTCCTCTGAACCGAACCACGCCAAAAGTATTTGCAGGCAAGATATGTGACACAAAATCAAAATTTTTCTTATGTAAGTAATCCATCTCATACCTCTCTTTTACAAATTATCTTCTGCAGGGCAAGGCTTCGGTACTGCATAAATGATGATCTAATGCAGGGTAGCTTCTTATCAGTAACCCAACTATACAGCTTTGCCCTTATATTTAAACTATTCTGTCTTAAACTTCATTTTGAAAGACCCGTCCTTGTTCAAATCAAGATGCACCTCCGAAGGCATGCCATCCTCAGTCATGTGGGCCAAAATTTCCTGAGACATCCGGGGCATAATGTTTCCGCTAAGGATATAGTCGATATTTCTTGCTCCTGTCTCCACTTCAGTGCACCTTTCCGTGATTTGATCAACAACTGCCGGGCTGTAAACAAGCTTCATCTTGTTGTTCTGCATGAGACGCCTGGCAAGCTTGTCTAATTTGAGACGGACGATACCGTTCATGGCATCCGCCTTTAGAGTATAAAAAGGTATTACGGTCATACGCGCAAGAAGAGCCGGTTTGAAATGCTGGGATAAAATCGGGCGAACTGCACTCATAACAGCGTCATCAGGAAGGGCGTCATCTCCTTTTGTCATTTCCGTAATCACATCTGTAGCAAGATTACTCGTAAGAAACATTACGGTATTTTTAAAGTCAATCACCCTTCCTTCACCGTCGGAAAGGGTGCCCTTGTCAAAAACCTGGTAAAAGAGGTTCATTACCTCGAGATGGGCTTTTTCCACCTCATCAAGCAGCACAACTGAATAAGGTTTCTGGCGAACAGCCTCGGTAAGCATTCCTCCCTCGCCATAACCCACATAGCCCGGCGGCGAACCGATAAGACGGCTCACTGTATGTTTTTCCTGGAATTCGCTCATATTGATAGTCACTACAGAGCGTTCACCTCCAAAAAGAATATCGGCAACAGTAAGTGCTGTTTCAGTTTTTCCAACACCCGAAGGACCTACCAGAAGAAAAATTCCCATTGGCTGAGCAGGATCTTTTAATCCTGATTTTGACGCCTTGATCGCTTCATCTATTACACTCAAGGCATGATCCTGTCCTTTGATTTTCTCTTTAAGCGTGTCTTTAAATCTAAGGATATTCTGTGCCTGATCACGAAGCACCTTGCCAAGCGGCACACCGGTCCAGTCTGAAACAACCTTGGCCACTATATCAGGATTGACCTCGATACGGATAAGAGGTGAATCTCCCTGAATTTTCTCTAAAACCTGATTTGCCTCTTTCATCTCTTTTTTCAGGCTCTTTTTCTTTTTTTCATCCTTGTTTGCATCACCGAGTTTCTGAATACCGGCCCTTAATTCCAGAACTTTATTGGCTGCTTCCTGCTCCTTAAGCCATCTCACTTTCAATTTGGAGACCTCTTTGGTCAGGGTTGCTATCTTTTTTATTGTCTCGGCCAGCTGTTCTTTATCAATCTCAATTTCATTGATTTGGTCTCTCTCAAGCGCTGCCTTTTCCCTCTCCAGCGCCTGTATGGTCCGCTCCTTGTCTTCGAGTACATCCGGTTTTGTCGTTATATTAATTTTAACTCTGGCGCAGCTTGTATCCAGAAGATCTACTGCCTTGTCCGGAAGATATCGCCCTGAAATATAACGATCGGACAGCTCTGCCGCAGCCCGGATAGCATCATCTCTTACCATTACTTTGTGGGATTTTTCATAATTTTCTTTCAGGCCTCTTAATATAAGAGTGGTTGTTTCAACACTCGGCTCTTCCAGCTTTACAGGTTGAAAACGACGCGCAAGAGCAGCGTCTTTTTCAATATATTTTTTATATTCGCTCCAGGTAGTTGCCGCCACGGTTCGCAGTTCACCCCTCGCCAGGGCGGGCTTTAAAAGATTTGCCGCATCACCGCCGCCTGCCGATCCGCCGGCACCTATCAGGGTATGAGCCTCGTCAATAAAAAGAATAATTGGTTTTTCCGATGACTTGATTTCATTTATTACCCCTTTGAGGCGGTTTTCAAATTCACCTTTTACACCTGCTCCTGCCTCAAGAAGACCCATATCAAGGCTCAGCAGAGTCACATCCTTTAAAATATCAGGCACATCACCTTCGGTTATCCTCAGCGCCAAACCTTCCACCACTGCCGTCTTTCCCACACCGGCCTCACCAACGCATATGGGATTGTTCTTTCTCCTCCTTGCCAGTATGTCAATCATCTGGCGAATTTCCTGGTTTCTGCCAAAAACAGGATCTATTTTTCCTTCCATGGCATTTTGTGTAAAATCCGTGCAAAATCGACTAAGAGCAGTGCCACCGGCCGATGCCTCTGCTTTTCCTGCTGTTTCTGTTCCAGGAGCCGAGACCGCTGTTTTTTCTTCCATGGAATGTTTGGTAATATTCCAGAATTGAGCTGTCAGAGCTTCCCTGCCGATGGTTTTTAAAAGATCAGCATATCTGCCTGATGCAAAAAATGTAGGTTTGGACAAAAAGGCTAAAAGGATTGCCCCCGAACGTATTGTTTTTTCTCCAAGGTCAATGGAAGCAATCATCCAGGCATCCTGCACAAGTTCTAAAAGAAGGGGGGAAAAAACCGGTTTTGCGGCATTTCCGGTTTTGAACTCCTCAAGAGTTTCCTCAAGCGCCTTTTTAACACGTCCCGGGTCCATATCAAACTGGCGAAATATTAGAGGCAAATCAGATTGGGGCTCATATAAAAGTTTAACCAGAAAATGTTCCACCGTGACCTCATAATGGGTGCGGGAAACACATAAGCCTGCCGCTGACTGTAGCGTGTTAGTGCAAAAAGGGTTGAGATGAATAAGTAAGGATTTAATATCTACGGTAATCATGGATTTTCTCCTTTCTAAGGGAAAGCCGTAAGGAAAGGCTAATGCATTGCCCTGCCGAAAATTGTGGGAAATTGATGAAACTCCCCTTGAAATCTTGTGCTTACATCATGCAGACAATTTTCATCAGAAAACACCCAGGTGTCCCAACCAAGGCTCGACCAGCGCTGTTTGCCGAGGCATACCTTTCTAACCTCATCAGCTCTTAAAATTATCTGGGTTTCCCATATCAATGGTTTATCGAGGTACAGACGGATAAGCTTCGTCATGGTTTCGAACTTAACAGTGTCTGGTAAAAAATTATGGAAGGTGTCAGCATCAACCGGGCCTATCCTGATCCGAAATGAACCCATTCGGTCGTCAATCTCCTGGCCGACATAGCTGTTTAAACCAAGTTCCGACCCTGAAACACCTAAGAAAAAACGCTGATCTTCGGGAATAGACGCCATTCGATGGATACATTGATCAATTTCCATACTATCCACCTGTAAAGCATCTGACAAAAGCCGGTTTAACCCCTGGGCAGAACGCGGAAATTGTGTAAAAAGTCCGATATACGGGATAAGGCTCTTAACATTTTTGATCTCCTGCCTGTGTTTTTCAATTCCAAGACCTAAAAAGCAGTAAAGTTTTTCAAGATATTTCGTGTCCTGTTCATCGACTATCTTAACGAACTGCCGGTATTTACTCCAGCATTGGTAAAAAAGCCGGTAAAAGGGAACGTTGATTATATCAATAAAATCACGTGTGACCGATACATCATCGGATGCTTCGTCCATTAGATCTTCTGTATAAAAGGTCGGCAGAGGAGATGATACCCCATATAAACCGAGAAATGTAACTGTAAACAAATATAGGGGATTTCCCCCGGGGATTTTTTCTATGGAATCAATATCATTAGCAGGAAAATCAAGTGACAATTTCGGCCTTACCCTTATGGATCGGCCGATATTAATGTCTTCCTGGTTGTTATCCTGTTGGTCTTTTCGGATTATATAGTTAAGCAACCGTACTGCCTGAATAAAAGAGAATTGATTGCCGTTTTTTGTGAGTTCTTTTTTTATATCAGAGGTCTGTCGCCAATCCTTGGTGGCCATGAATATATCTCTCCTGTAATGCTTTCTTTAATAGAAAATCGAGTAAAACAATTCATGCTGCTATAGACACCTAAAAAATAATCCATTATAGATCCAAAAAGGAACATATCTCCTGTAGATGCAAAATTATCTTTTAGAAGTTTAACTCGAATTTCCTGTCCCCGCATCATTTGCCCTGATATCAGCCGGTCAACCGGCATAACCTTAATTTCTTGAATTCCTTCAATTCGCTTTGTATTGGTGGCATTTTTTGCGGTGTTCTGTCCCTCAGGGAAAACATAAAGACGCAGCAGTTCTTTTATATTATCCGTATTAGCGAGAGATAAGTAATTTAAAGAAAGATGAGATAAAAGTTTCCAAAGCATATTACCCCCGATGGCTGGCTGGATCGGGGTGGTCGGCGGAAGAATATTTTTGAATTCCATCAGCTCAGGTGAAGTTTGAGTAGGTACGGAAATATCACCAAGCTGTAGATTTTCCGGAAGAGAAGCATTTGTGCACGTAAGAGAGATGGACAGGGTTTCCAAAACGGAAAGTTTGGCTGAAGGAGAATATGTCAAACTCAAATAAACATCCGATGATTTATCAACAAGAGATTCCTTTCTTGTAACATTATAAATCGGAACATCGGCTTCCTGCCGGCCAAAAAATGCAAAAGGCGAATACTCACGATGCTCAACCGTGCCCTGCACGATTCCTGTTACACTCTCAATGGAATATATCTGATAATGACTTTTAATATTTGCAGTCGGCCTTACCCTGTATTCGGTCTTTTTATGGTTAATCAAGATGGGATCTGCTTCGTGCTGAAAAACATTGACAGCCGGAGAAACGAAAAGAACAAAGCTTTCCGGCTTTATCTTCGGCATGGGAATTTGAATATTTTCAAGTTCAAAAATAATTTGAAACTCCGAACCCTCACCCCTGTCAATCCATTTGTCGAAGCCGATCAGATCAAAAAAAAGAAATTTTTCAGGAAGCATGAAATATTCCTGCAAAAATCGATAGCCCGGAAAGGATCTGTCCGGATAGGGAAAAAGAGTCTCTTTTAAAGAAAAACCTGCCGGCACAAGAGCATTTGAAGAAAGCTCGAAATCATTTCCTGCTTCTGAGGGTTTGATGATAATTTTTTTAAGACAACGATTAAGCAGAAAATAAAGATTTGCAGCTTCTGAATAATCCCCGCCGAGAAAGAAACGCAAACTTTTAAGCTTCCAGTCTGAGAGGGCCATACCGTTCAGACTTAGAGAAAGACGGATACTGGTCTGCTTTCCTGGACTCTCCAACAATTCAGCGTTTGTAAGTCTTAATGGATGAACTTCTAAATCGAAACCGGTTTTAAAAATACATGACGTGCCCTCAACCGGAATAGAGGCAAGCTCAGATCCTGCAGAAACAATCATTGTTTCTTTAAGACCTGGTTTTGGTGCAAATGAAATAATTGTAGCTGATGGAACCGGACTCATATAATGGGGAAAGATAAGCTGGATCAAACTGTGGATAATTTCCGGAAATTCATCATCAAGCTTCTGACGAAGCATTCCTGCTAAAAACGCAGATCCTTCTATAAGCCTTTCAACATCAGGATCGGAAGTCTTCCCGCTGAGCATAGGAGCCAGCGCAGGGTGAGCCTTTGAAAATTCCTTCCCCAGCTCTCTTAGATTTAATAATTCCTGCTGAAAATAACGGTTAAACATAAGCAACTCTGCTTCATATTCCGAATTTAAAGTATGCGGCGCAAAGCTTCAGCTTTGGAAACACAAAATACAAGCCTGCTTTACTCCTTGATATTTATCATTCCTCCGGCATTAACTACCGTTTCAAAGGAAACAGGAATGCTTTCATCAAAAGCTAATTTCGCATCTATCTCAAAACGCAGCGAAAGCAGATCTTCCCCCTGGGGAACAAAACTTGCGCGGACCTTTGTTAACCTGGGTTCATATTTCTCGATAACGTTTTTGATTATATGCTCTACTTCATGAGTCGAACCAGTGGAAAATGCGCCCGGCAAATTCGTAAAATCAGGGACGCCGTAATCATCAGCGATAGGAACACTGCCCTGTTTTGTATTTAGGACCCGCTGCAAATGTTTTAATACTGAATTGATCTGCCTGGTCGTATCATGCCGTTCTCGCCTGTTAGGATCTTTTTCCAGCATATAGATCCTTTCGAGAAGTCTTTCGTCATGCATATTTTTGTTCCGCAATCTTTTATCGTAAAGTAGGGCAAAGTTAAAACTTTGCCCTACTAACCGAACTTTAAAATATTCAGCGTTAAGTTTATATAATAATAATTACTGTCCACTGATTACTGACGGATTTACATATTATTTCGGAGCCTTCCATGCATCTTCGGCTTCTATGCCGTCAGGCTGCCATGTCCAGATTATCTTCCCATAAGTAAAGGATACCTTTAGCATATGTTTGTATGGCTCTGACCCTGAAACAAAAGTCAGGGGAAAACTGAGATCCATGGATACGACAATTGCGTCCTCAAGCTTTACGGTAAAATATTTTTCCTCGGTACCAGTAGGACTGATGCGATAAAAATCCATTAGAACCTCACTTAACTGCTCTCCGCTGGTAAGCGCCTGGTAAAGCTTGGGTGTACTTTTATCAACCTCAGCCGTAACGGTTAAAGGTCCATGTATCCTTTTACCCGTAGGAAGACCCGTTCCTGGATCGCGTGGAATTTCAACCATATGATCCAGTTCATAAACCAGTATCGTTCCTTCGCGACCTTTAATGTCACAAGAACCTTCGATTTTTCCCTGATTTTTCCCTGTTACTGAAAGATGACATGGCATTGACATATTTTTTGCCCCCTATTTTATTTAAGTTCTGTTCAAGATTTCATGCTGCTTTTGCAGGGCTGAAACCCGGCCTGCCAACTCCTATTCTTTGTCCAGTTTTCCAACAAGAGACAGAGTAAACGATGCTCCCATATATTTAAAATGAGGACGTACTTTCAATGACACCCTGTACCATCCTGGATCACCCTCAACATCTGAAACCGTAATTTGTGCCTGCCTGAGTGGCCTCCTGCTGCGCACACCCGGAGAAGGATTGTCCTGATCTGCCACATACTGCTTGATCCAGTTGTTCAGTTCCCGTTCCAAGTCACCCCGTTCCTTCCACGTTCCGATATTTTCTCGCTGAATAACCTTGATATAATGGGCCAGGCGATTGATAACAAAAGTATAAGGAAGCTGGGTTCCAAGTTTATAATTCAATTCAGCCTGCTTTCCTTCTTTTGTGTTGGGAAAAGTCTTGGCTTTTTGAACCGAATTAGCTGAAAAAAAGGCGGCATTATCACTACCCTTGCGCATGGTCAGCGAAACAAAACCCTCCTCAGCCAATTCAAATTCCCGGCGTTCGGAAACAAGAATTTCGGTAGGTATTTTGGTTTGCAACTCACCCATAGCTTCATACTGGTACATTGGAAGGTCTTCAACAGCACCTCCTCCTTGTGGTCCTATAATATTAGCACACCATCTGTATTTGGCAAAACTGTCCGTAATCCTTGAAGCAAAAGCAAAGGCTGCATTACCCCAGAGAAATGAATTGTTTCCATTTGTAATATTTTCAGAGTAATTAAAACTCTTACAAGGCTGGGTATCCTGCCCATAAGGAAGACGCAGGAGAAAATGAGGCAGGGTAAGGGCTACATTACGTGAATCATCTGATTCCCTGAATGAACGCCATTTTACATACTGGGGGCCTTCGAAAATCGCCTTAAGATCTTTAAGGTTCGGCAGGCCGGAAAAGTCCTCCAGACCAAAGAATTTCTCGCCTGCTGCAGCAACAAACGGGGCATGAGACATGGTTGCCACGCTTGCCACGTCCTGCAACAATTTAATATCCTGGGGTCCGGGACCAAACTCGTAGTTGCCGACAATAAGTCCATAAGGCTTGCCGCCAAACTGTCCGTATTCCTGTGTGTATGCCAATCTGTATAAACCTGATTTTGTGATTTCCGGAGCGTCTTCAAAATCATCCAGCAGGTCCTGCTTTTTAACGTTTAAAATTTCCACCTTTACGTTTTCGCGAAAATCTGTACGATCGATTAAGAATTTTAAAGAACGCCAGGCTGATTCCAGTTTTTGAAAATCTTCATTGTGCATAACAGCATCTAACTGGTTTGAGACCTTTTGATCAAGATCCGCAATCATCTCGTCCACTAAAGCCTGACTGACTTTAACACCTTCACGTCCCGGTTTTAGCAGTTCATCTATAAAAGCCTGGACTCCCTGTTTGGTTATTTTATAAGCTTCATCAGCGGGTTTAAGCTTTGTGGCTTGAACAATGTCATCCAGGAGATTTTGCTCCTCAGCAACCTGTGGTTCTTTCTGAGCAACCTCCTTCTTTTCCTCGGCCATAATTTATCCTCCTTATTCCTCTATACCTAATTCTTTAAGAAGACGCTCTCTGGTTCCATCGTCCTGTACCATTTCCTGAATTTTTTTCCTGAAATCCGGAACATTACCCAAGGGCCCTTTCAAGGATTTTAATGCGTCTCTCAAATCAATAAGTTTTTTTAGTTCGGGAATCTTTTGCACAACAGCATCAGGATTAAAGTCCTTCATGCCCTTGAAGTCCAAATCCACGGTCATCTGGGCATCATCTTCCTTTGAGAGAGTATTTTTTACCACGGTATTAAGCTTGACCTTTTGAGCCTTGAGCACATCGTCCAGATTGTCCTTGTCAACATTTATCGTCTTTCGATCTTCAACCGGCGTATCATCATCACTAAGGGTAAAATCTCCTGTAACCAGAACTTTCAAGGGGAGCTCGACCTCTTCTTTTGCGCCGCCTGTAGCTGGCTTATATACAATATTTACCCTTTCTTTTGGAGCAACAGAACCTTCTTTTGCCATAATATACCTCCTCGTGAATTACTTGAACCTGTTTAGTCTGTATGCTTTATTTGATCATTCGGCTTGCCTGAGGCCCTGTCCCCGGGTCTCTCTCTGATCCGCCTATTCCATCAGCATAAGCACTGCGGCAGGATTTAACCTTGCCATATGGTCTAATGTCTTTACAGCCTGTTCTTGAAAAATTTTGTCCTTTTGAACTTTCAAACCCTTATATATTTCCGCCAGCGCCTTTAGAGTCAAATCAGGGTCCCAGTTGTCAAGATTATATTTTTCTATATCCTTTAAAATCTCTGAAAAATGCGGTAAAGCTACACGCACTTTTTTAGAATTAATAAGGAATCTTGTCAAAGCAATTCGCCATAAAAAACATGCTCTTTGGGATTTCCCGCCACGAAGATTCTCCTGCATGAGCTTCACTGCCTTATCCATCTTCTTTTGTTTTGCCAGAACGCAGGCTTGCCTGTAAACATCTTCGATATGCGATTCTTCAGAAGCTCCGGAAGAATCCCCTGAAGTGATAACATAGCCGCCCTCTCCTGAATCTTTATCCAACGCAATGTCTGCAAGCCATTCTTTAGTATTTTTATCAGCAAACGGTGTTCCGTCTGAAAAGGAAAGATTTTCAATCCCCGAAAGACGGTATATATATGAGGCTGTTTCATTAGCTACCGCCTGCCTGGCATCTATAAATCCGAGATGTTCAAGAGCACTGGCAACATAATGGCTCAAATCAAGCCAAAATAGAAATTGTCCGACTCTGGCCTCTGCAGATTCCAAGAGCCCCTTAAAGTTTTTCTGTTTATAAAGATTTTCAAGAGCATTTCTAATCTCAGGCATTGGCGGCGAAATACGAGTTTTGCCGTTCTCGGAAGGCGGAACCGTCTCTACTGACAGCCATGCGGCAACTCTGGTCATTCTGTAGCTCATTGCATTAGAAGGATCTTTCAGCATAAAGGATGTTGCCACCCGGCTAAAGGCTTCCAGTCCGATGTTCAATATTTTTTGAGACTCTTTCTCAGATAAAGCCCCTATTTCCGACTCCGGCAACTCTGCTGTTTCAGTCGGCTCAGCTTTCTCAGATAAAAGCACGGATGATGTTTTTGATTTCAGCGCCCGACCTGACTCTGCTTCCTCTTTTTCCGATTCCTCAGGCACATCCTGTAGCTGCATAGCGGCAATACTTTGCTGAAGTTGATGCAAGGACGGAGCATCATCAAGATGGTCATCCAGAAAAGCATCAATAGCACCGATATTTTCATTCAGGCTGTTAACCTTTTCTTCGGTCAGAACCGAATCCTCTGGAAGAGATTTAACAGCAGACAGAATTTTTTCCTTCCACCATTCTACAGCGTTTTGGCGTGCCCTCATTCGTTTTTTGGAAGGAAAAAGCATTTCCCAGAAATTTTCAATTAAATCCCTATAGATAACAAGGCCCTGCTCCAGGCCTTCCAATCCTCTGGAGTGTACAAGAGCAACGCACAAATAACTGGCAACTAAAATATGTTTCGACTTATCTGCTAAAATATCAGACGAAAGTTTTATTACCCGCTCCCAGTCAATTCCGCCTAAAGAAGTCGGAGATGCAAGCTTATCAATTTCGCTTTGCAGATCCTCGTATTCAGGCTCATAAAGAACATCTGCTCCACAAGGGCTTTCCTTGCTGACTGGTATTTTCCCGAGTTCAAGAATTTCCATAAGTTTTTATCCTGTCATCCGGCTTCCGCCCCTAACCTCCTGCCAATTACTTCCGTGCTTATCTTTCCCAACAGCGAGCAATGATCTCCGGTATTTTCTGTGGAACCTTTTTAAGCAATTTAATTACAGGAGCGCTGTCTTTAAACTCATATATCACTTTTATCTTGCTGACATTCATTTTTTCAAGGATCCCTTTAAATTTGGGAAAATCGTCTGGCGTAAAGATCCTGCTTCCGTCTCTGAAGTCGGCCAGAAACAAAGGGAAACCATAGCGTCCGGTATATTCTCTTACAAGAGATAATCCTTGAAAATTAATTTTTAAGATAACATCGCCGCAGTCCTGTGTAGACCAGACAAATGTCTTAATGGTTGGATAGTTATAATTCTCAAGCCGTGTTTTCCCTTTTGCACACCAGAGTTCCAATACAACCGCATGAGGTTCTTCTTTTGCATTATCATTGACATCAATGGGCAGGGCCTTGATCTCGACGGTGTACTCGGATTGAATTGAAGTTTTTGCCTCGCTGCCCCGTGTCAAAAAAGAAATAAAATCATTTTTAAAAGGAATACGTGATCCTTTGGCTTTTTTAGCAAAATACCCTTTTTGATTCCTTCCCAGAAACGGAGACGCCGGGCCATTTACAAACTTCCACACCACACCTTCTTTGCCAAAAAGCAAAACAGGCAACTTATCTTTGGATACCCCCTGAATCTCTCCAAGAACAATATCCTCCCAGTCGTTCTGGAGAGAACATGCTGTTTCCATGCTGACATATTTAATCAAAAATTGAAGAGGTCCGCTTAAAAGACGCAAAGTTTCCGTATTTTCGGCCCCTGTTGTCAGAAAGGTTTTAAATTTCTGCATCTCACCATAGGCAAAAAAGAACGGGGATTTACTTTCGGATGGTTTCAAACTATATGGATAAAATTCCGAGGCAGCCTTGTATGCCTGACTTCTTGCCGTAGAAACAGGCAAAAGTTCCTCCAGATCCTTAATATAGTTATTAAAAGTCGTCGCCGCCTGCATGTGTTTTTCTTCCCAGTCCTTATCCTTGATATTTTTGGTTTCTTTCACAACCTCGTGCGCCAGCTTTTTACCTTTATGAGCAACCTTCTTCAAAACCGACTTGTCCTGTTTAACCTCAAGTGCTCTCGCAGCATCATCAATGATGCCCTGAATCTCTATTAGTTGTGCAACCCACACGGGAACATCTTTCCCGTCAGCAAACGGCTTTAATTCATCAGCACAACGTTCAAGGATATCAAAATAGGGATTATTAGACGTTGTCATAGTAGCGGTCATGTTCTGCCAATCATCCTTATCATCCAGATTTAATTGTCCTTCGGAAAATGAACCGATAAAGTTCTTCCACGCTTGAAAGTATTTTTTCCTGTACCAGGAATTAAACTGGTCTTTTTTTTCGCGAATATCCGTCATTCCGGAAAGAGCTGCCTCAAAATATTCCACAAACTCTTTGACTATTTCGTATCCCTTAACAGTATAGGCTTTTTTCACAAGAATATCTTTACGTGATTTTTTCGAATCAGATGGTCCCCAGAAATCATCCAGCGTGACATCCTGAAGCATGTGGACACTGTTGGCCCAGTCTACAAGCCAGTAAAGGTTTGAATGCTCTTTCTCAATAAATCTCGAAAGTGCAATTTGTAATTCTTTCATTTTCGAACGCGCAGTTATATCGTCAATTCCCCATTTGAGATAGTAAAAATATATATCTCCAAATTTTGCGGCTATTTCAGGCAGGAGTTTTTTGTCCATCGTCCTAAGAACGCGTGGGAGAACCTTAAAAGAATATTCTGAATTTTTAATGGTCTTGCCCACAATATGCGCCTTTATAAGGCTGATTCGCGCTACCAGATGTTCTCCGTATATCATTATCTCATTACCTGACGTTTTTGATGTCATTTTTTCGAGATTTGCCTTCATCATATCATCCATTGGAGTCAAAAAGCCCTTTTGAAAAAGATCTGCATAAGACTTCTTTAGTATGTCCTCAACCTCTAAACTCTTATTAAGGCCGAGTCTCGGGACCCACCAAGATCTATTGGAATCATCTATCTCCAGAAGTTCATCTTTGAACTTATCCATAATCATCAGGTTTTCCGACATGCTTTCCTTCAACACAGGCGGCTTGGTAAAATCATCAGTAAATCCCGTCAGAACGTTCATATTCTTAACAAATGAAAAACTTAGAGCTCCGCATACAGCTATACATATAGCCACCCATGATAAAAGGCCCAGATTTTTTGTCAGTCTGCGCCACTTAAGAAACTCCAGTATAGGCGTAAACAGGTTCCTGTCTCCAGGCAAAATACGGCTAAAAAAATCATGAAGAAAAAAGCCTTTATTTGTTCTCATTTAAGACTTCCTTTTCTTGTTTCTTCAGAGAATTCTGAAATAATGCCGGATGAGGGGCGTCTCCCTGATGAGCACTGCTAAAAAATATGCCACGCAATAGAGGAGTTTCCTGATATGTGCTCTCTATAAATGCCCCCTCCACAAAAGCCTCGAGACCCGGCTTTAATCTTTCAAATTCACTCGGGAAAATAAGGACGCCTGGATTAACGGATCGGTTTGTATTAATCAGCTCGAGACGGATATCCTTTAAACATTCCGACACCTTTTGTATTGTTTCCTCAAGAAATTTTTTACAATTATTTGTCAGGCTTTCATTCAAATGACCCATAGCCTGATTCAATGCGCCCTCAGGCAAAAGAGAGCTGAAATCAGTCATTCCGGAAATCAGATCCGTCTTTGTAACCATCAGATAAACAGGAAACCTGGCTCCAAGCATTCTCATCAGGGCATCGATGCATTTGCGAATGATTTGACCCTCATCCACAAGCATGTCACAAGCTATATCCATAAGCTTATCGGCACTGATAACGACAATAAGACCGTTGATCGGCTCTTTTCGGCGATATTTTGCAAGAAGTGTCAGAAATTTCGCCCATTCTTCTCTGTCGGCGCCTTCATCCACAGGAATGGTATACCGCCCTGCAGTATCGAGAATAATTGCTTCTTCAAAAAACCACCAGTCACAATTTTTAGTTGATGACATTCCGCGTGTACTGGCTACTTCGGTCAGGGGAGAAGTCAGCCTGGAACTCACAATAGCCGATGTTTTGCCTGCTCCTGATTCACCAATAACAAGATACCACGGCAAAACATAAAGAGGATTTCCCTTATTTCTCAGGTATGAACCCCGTAAAAGATTAATTGCTTCCTGCCATCGAGTCTGTAGATCTCTGAGCTCCTGTCGCTCGTGGGCAGGCGCATTTTGGATTGTCATGTCATCCTGATTAATAATCTGATTCACAAAACGTTTTTCTCTACGCCTGAAAAAATATCTTTTCACGAACAGAAATCCCATAAACAAGCCAAACAAACCCGCTAATATTGTCAGGGCAGCCCACCATGGCCAGTTCTGCTTTAGTGAAAACCAAAAAACAAAGGCAACGATAAGACATATGCCTAAAATATACAAAAATACTTTTAAGATTTTTGATAACATATTTTATATTCTTTACTGCCTAAAATGCCTTTCCGAAAAAATCAGCAACAAATCTTGTCAGAATATTTTGATACAAAAAGAACAAAACCCCGAATAAAAGCGGTGGCCAGACAATAAATACAATGGTAAATAATGAAAAGGTACTCCTGAATCTTCGAGATTTTGTATCTGCCAAGCCCACTTTGTAAGCCCCGGGGAAAAGATTAGCAGTATCCTTTGCTGATATATCAAGAAAGCTTTTATTCCGTATATATTTTAAATTTGCTGATTTGATATTATCAAATTCGGGTTGATCTTCCTGCTTGTAATACCTGCCTGAAAACCCGAGGGCCAAACAATAAGCATATACCTCACGTATCCCTTTTTCTTCAGGATCAAGACTCTGCAAACGATCAAAAAACTCTTCACCTGAATTAGTAGTTTTGAAATAGATCCGCTGCAATTGTTCACGTTCCCATAATTTCCTGTCTGCCCATGAAGAACATAAAATTGATTCATCAATCCATGCGCACAGAGCAAATCTGGCCGAATCAGATTCTTGCGGTGAATATTTATTCTCTTTTAAATAAAGGTCGGCTCTTTTAAATAAGTCGGCATAATCATTTTTCACATCCTCAAACCGCGGCTCTTTCTCTTTTACCGTTTGCAAAAAACCGACAGTATAAGTAATAATTTCCATGAAACAATCAATTAAACGCATAAAAAACTACCTTTTGAGACCTTTGAAAAAACACTCCCTTTTCGCACAATTATTGTCGTTGCGAGAAACAAAACAATGCGACAATCTCATGGATTCTAAATGGTTATGAAATTGCTCCGCTCACAATGACGACACAGGTGTTACAGAAGGATCTCCTTGTTTACAGGTGATAATGTTAAGGTTTTCATAAAACAAAACATCTATGTTCCGCGCAGAATAATTATTTCCACCCTGGTATCTTCAGGCGCTGCATCCCAGTGAAGTGAGATGTTTTTTGATTGCTGGACATCCGGCCATTGGGGACTGTTATTATCTATCTTAAAATAAAAAACATTCGGCCTTCTCGGCAGCCCCGGAGGCGGAATCATGCTTTGCTCTAATTTAATCCCATGTAAAGCTCTGGAAATAAGGGTTCCAATATGTTCCGGGCTACTTAATTTTGCTATTGTTAGAATTGACTGGATGGTCTTGTCCGGTTCATCATCGGTTTTAACGGCAAGGTAAAAAACATTGCGGCCGTCAAAAACATTAACCGGAATATCTTCAGATGCAAAATAATCCACATCACGCTTCAACCTGAGTACATGTTCAGGACCAATAATAATTCTATTAAGCAGACCTGTTATTAAAGTATGAACATCGGAAAAACATGTCCATAGATTCTGGTGGTCATAGATCGGCAATACCCTTGTTCCGTCGAAGAGCTCCCCCGTTGCACTCACCTGTTCTGAAAACGTACTTAACTCACCGACCAACTGTCTTAATACCCCATAATATACCCAGGGATGAATGTTTGGCGTCTCCATAAGATGAAAAAGAACAGGCACAAACCTGTTTAAAGAACGTAAGGCTAAAAGGTATATCATATAACCGGCCTCAAAATCTGAGGACTGTATTTCCTTGGGGCTTTTATACTCTTCAAGCTGGCGACAGCGAGAAACCACCTGATCACGGATCTCTTTTATTATTTTTACGAGTTCACCTGAAGCGGATACAGATATTACCGGAGAAATAAACTTTTGAGAAAACTTTATTTCCTTACCATTTCGCTGTAATTGGGCTAAAGGTATAAGATAATAGTTGCCTAACTCTTTTACTTCATTTTCCCAGAATATCTTTAATACATAATTCAATCTTTTTACCTGAGCCGGAGGCCCGCCCCTGTACATATCTACCATTTCCTCCGGATTCTCGGTGGCAACAAATCGAGTGCTAATTCCCGACGGGTCATCCAAGCTGGGAAGTACTGAGACATTTTGTGCTGCCTTGTCAAATTTTCGCAATCCCAGATAAACCGTAAACGGTTTTTCAGCTTCCACCCATGCTTCATCAAAGGATCTGGGCTGGATAACGCTGTTGCCGGGAAAAACTATGTCCGTGCCATCCTGAAATAGAAACCTTCCCTTCAGCATCTCAAATGCACGGTTTTCCAAGGCGGATTCATTAACCTCTATTTCATCAACAACCCCCCAGAAACAGGGGCACTGATATTTGAGAATAGGTGATAGAAGAGACTGGAAGTATTGATCTAAGTACTGGAAATGCTGAGGCTGCAAAAAAAGCCCCTGGTGCCAGAAAAGTGGTTTTTTCGAAATCATTACTTATCTCCGATATTGTGAATAGAACCGGTGCCCAGAAACAGATTAATCAAGACATTGCCGATTGAGGCGATACGTTTCTTAAAGACCAGCCCTTTTGTTTTAATAACAACCGGAACTTCAAAAAGACGATTAACCTGACCGGGAGCCAGGTCATAATAGCCCGCAACCAGTCCAACCCATTTGGTTTTTTCAGCCCTGTCAAGGTATATGGTTTTACTTTCGCCGGGTTGAACAATAATTTTTTTAAATCCAACTACACTTTCATCAAAGCGCAAGCACCCTAAAAGCTTGTTCAGTCCGTCTTTACTTTTAGATAGTTCATTAAAAACATTAGAATCACTTAATTGATAAATGCAAATGAGGATAGTGTGGGATTTTCCTTCATAAAGGTTTAGTTCTTTGTCTGCCTTGTAATCAACCTTTATTGCCCTTTCCTCAAAACTCCGAACAGGGACAGGAGCAGGTTTCTTGTTGGTGGTACAGGCATTAAATAATGGTAAAAATATAAGTAGTAGAAATGAAATGATTAATGATTTATTTATATTCACCAGAGTCTCCGTACATGTATGTAAAACTTTTCGTTTTTCTGCATGTTGGCTTGTCCTTTCCAAGACATAATGAATAAAATAAACTACCCCGCCGCAAGCAGCGGGGTATCTACGTAGGATATTTTTCATATTATATCGCCGCAAGCGGCGGGGAATACAACCCGAGAGTGATTTAAAATGTCAAATAATTACAGAGTTGTCAAGCTGATTATTCCTGCCTTGGGATCAGGAGCCGGATTTGATTCTGACGTCATTTAAATACTCATCCCACTCCATGGGAAGAAGCTGTTTTTTTTTGTTGTTGCAATCCTTGCAAGATGTAACCACGTTACCCTTTGTACTCCTGCCTCCTCGGGCTATTGGAACAATATGATCCATTGTAAGCTCTTTTGGCAAAACACTGCGCCCGCAATAATAACATATGCCCTTTGCGCAGCGTCGTTTCCACCACTGAGACATTCTGAGCTCTCTTGCCTTGCTCCGTTCCCTTTTTATATCCCCCTCGTCTAAATCATATGCAAATGGCTTCACAAGTTGTTTATCCATGCTTTTATTTCAGGTATAAGTAATTCATAATATTTCTCAGACCCGCCAAGCCCCTTTCTGCCAAAAAAATAGTTTATCTCCAAAAAAAGAGGCTCTTTTATTTCAGCATCTGATGAAAACAAAATATCAATTCCAGCAAGGTTTATTTTTGTGCGCTTACAAAAACTTCTTACAGAAAAAGCAGCCATCTCCTGCAAATCCGGATCTGAATCAAAATCTACAACAGCACCTTTTGACAGGTTCGAACAAAATTCTCTTTTGTTTTTCAAAACACGCCAGTAAGTAATTATCTTTCTGTTTATTACAACTACCCTTAATGTCCTGTTCCGGCATGGTATATATTCCTGAATTAAAAAACCCTTCTGACCTGTTTTTTCATAAATAACAGCTTTATCCAAATATTTCCTTAATTCTTTAATTGATTTTGCCAGATAGACATTATCACCTTCTCCGCCCCAGTCAAATTTGAATACAAACGGATAATCAAAGGTTTGTTCATTTAATTCACTATAATTATCAAAAAAAGATTCAACGCTTAAAAATATTTCTGTTTTTGGATGTAAAACACCAAATTCCTGAAACATTTTTGCCTGTCCGATTTTACCCGGATATTTAAATTTCGCATCATAATCAGGAAATACATTAGGGCAATTATAACGGGCCATATCATAAATAAATTTATTGCAACCCTGTTGCAGGATAACAGCACGAGCCCTCTTTACTGCTTCAAGATCACTGGCGTTAAGCTCCCTGTCTGCACAGCTTATATTTTTATCTGCTTCAAATAATGGATGAAAAGATAAAATCATCAGTATCCAAATTTCCTAAGCGCTCTGGTATCTTTACTCCAGTCTTTCTGAACATGTACAAAAAGACTTAAAAAAACCTTGCCCCCAACCATCCGTTCAATATCCTTTCTCGCGCTTTCGCCAATTGTTTTGATTTTACTTCCACCTCTTCCAATTATAATTCCTTTTTGTGATGCCCGTTCAACATGAATTGTAGCGCCAATTTTTACAAACGCTCCTTTTTTTTTAACATTAAAAGAATCTATTGTTACAGCAGTAGAATAAGGTATTTCCTGGCCTGTCAAACGAAAAACTTTTTCCCGTATCATTTCAGCAGCAATAAATCTCTGCGGCACATCAGTAAAAGCATCTTCCGGGAAAAAATGCGGCCCTTCATTCAGCAAAGCTTCAATTGCCTTTAAAAGGTCTTCAACCTGAATGCCGTGTCTGGCAGAAACAGGAATCAAAGCCTCAAAAGGATATATTTTTGACCATTTATCCATGGCTGCAAGAAGCCTGGATTTGTCCACAAGGTCTATCTTGTTGAGCACGAGTATAACATTACCCTGTTTTTTTTGAACCTGCTCAGCAATAAAACCCTCTGAGGCTGGATCTGGATTCGACACATCCAGCAAGAAAATCACTATGTCAACATTACCCATAGATGAAAGAGCTGTTTCAACTATTCTAAGGTTTAATTCTCCCTTTGCCACATGCATGCCTGGTGTATCAATAAAAACAATCTGAGAAAATGGCCTGTGAACAACTCCTATTATTCGGTTACGAGTAGTCTGAGGTTTTTTTGATGTTATGGAAACTTTTTCACCGATCATCCTGTTTAAAAGAGTTGATTTACCTGCATTAGGCGCGCCTACAATTGCTACAAATCCTGATTTAAAACCAGAGCTCTTCTCTTTTATATTCATCTATACTCCATGCTACTGTTATGCTCATCTGCTTAGAAGCTGTTTCGAAACAGCTTCTAACATTATAACAATTTCTTAACCGCATTCCATATATTATCTTTGCCCTGGCCGGTTTTTGTGGAAAACATTATTAAATCATTTTTATCAACGCAAAGAGTTTGAGCAATAGCGATAAGTTGTTTTTTCTGTTTCATATTTGAGAGTTTATCTGCCTTGGTAAGAATAATAATTTGCGGAATATTCAGATCGCTGAGCCAATCAATAAAATTCATTTCAACTATTCCAGGTATGCGCCGAATATCCATAATAAGAACAACTCCCTTTAAAGACTTTCTCATTGAAAGATATGAAGTAATCATAGGTCCCCATTCTTTTCGTACTGATTCCGGAACCTTGGCATACCCGTATCCTGGGAGATCGACAAAAGAGAACTCGGTGTTTATTGAAAAAAAGTTGATAAGCTGGGTACGACCGGGTGTAGAGCTGGTTTTTACCAGACGTTTCCGGTTTAAGAGTGTATTAATCAAAGAAGATTTACCCACATTGGAACGTCCTGAAAAAGCTATTTCAGGAAAATCAGCTGGAGGATATTGAGATGGTTTGACAGCGCTTTTAATAAATTCGGCAGACTTTATCTTCATATTAAATATTTTTCTAATCTATCCATTCCTTCTGCAATATTTTCCATGGAATTTGCATATGAAAATCTTAGATATCCTTCACCGTTTTTACCAAAATCAATACCTGGAGTCACACCCACATGCGCTTTTTCCAGTATATCAAAGGCAAGCTTATATGAATCACCGGAAATGTGTTTTGCATTGGCAAAAACATAAAAAGCTCCGGTTGGTTCTACGGTTATTTTCAGCCCCATATCCCTAAGCCGTTTTATCATGTATTTTCTTCGCTTATTGTAAGTTTCTTTCATATGCTCTATATCATCTGAGGCCTCTTTGAGTGCAACAATCCCTGCTCTTTGAATCATTGAATTTGCAGAAATAAAAAAGTTCTGCTGAACCTTTTGTATTGGCCTCATAAAGGGTTTTGGAGCAATAAGATATCCCAGCCTCAAACCGGTCATTGCATATAGCTTTGAAAAACCGTTTAATACAAAGGCATTCTCAGTAAATTCCAGAATAGAATGCTCCTTGCCCTCATAAACCAGCCCATGATATATTTCATCTGAAACAATATAGGATGAACCGGGCGTTGCAAGAGACGCAATAGCCTTCATACGGCTTTCAGATAAAAGATTGCCGGTTGGATTGGATGGAGAATTTATAAATATCGCCCTTGTCTTTTTTGTAATCTTTTCTTTAATAGCTTCCGGCCTGAACTGAAAACCGTCTTCCTCATATACAGGTATGGTTACAGGCTCACCCTGAACAAACCTGATAAAATTAGGGTAACATGCATAATGCGGATCTGAAATAATAACCTGATCGCCTGGCTCTAAAAGAACTGAAAACAAAATAAACATGGCTGGAGAAGTCCCGGAAGATATAAGTATCTGATCAGGGTCTACAGACACATTATATGACTTAAAATAATGTTCGCAAATTGCCTTTCTAAGCTCAAGCAGTCCAAGGCTGTGAGTATAATGTGTATGCCCATCATCAAGAGCTTTGCAGGCAGCTTTTTTAATACACTCCGGTGTATCAAAATCAGGTTCTCCCACTTCCAGATGAATTATATTAATTCCCTGGCGTTCCATTTCACCGGCTTTTTCAAGGACATCCATAACAATAAAAGAAGTCATTTCTTTTGTACGTTTTGAAATCATTTTTTCTGCCTTAATAATATGTTTCGGCGATTTTATTATTAATCACCACGAAGAACACGAAGAATTTTTTCTTTTTCTTCGCTCATTTCGTGCTTTCGTGATTAATTTTGAACCGCAAAAGCAAGCGCATTCCCCGCAGCTTGCTGCAGGGAGCTTCAATACTTTATAATTCGAAATTCCTTGTTCGATATTCGATATTCGCATTTTACTAAATTACTTGCTTTATCAAATCCCCTTAATCCCTTAATCCCTTAATCCCTATACCACTTTGTTTAAAGGATATTCTATTATTCCTTCAGCGCCGTTTTTCTGCAGATTTGGGATAAGATCTCTTACAGCATCTGAATCTATAACCGTCTCTACTGAAAACCAGTCTGACTTATAAAGCGGCGCAACAGTTGGAGCATTAAGACTCGGCAGCAATGATATAACCTCTTCCAGAAAGTTTTCAGGAACATTCATCTTAAGTCCCACCAATTTTTCTCCTAAGAGAGCCCCTTTAAGCAAAAGAGCTATCTGTTCGAGTTTTTCCCTTTTTTCATTGTCTTTCCAGACATTGTGATTTGCTATAAGCTGAGTATTAGTCTGCATCAAGACATGGAGGATTTTAAGCCCATGCGCCTTTATTGTGGTTTCGGTTTCCGTAACCTCTACAATGGCATCCGCAAGCCCGGAGACAACCTTTGCCTCGGTAGCTCCCCAGGAGAATTCAACGATTACATTGATCCCGCGCTCGACAAAATATCTTTTTGTAAATTCCACCAGCTCAGTCGCTATCTTCTTCCCTTCAAGGTCCTCGATTGTCTTGATCGGAGAATCATAAGGAACCGCAAGAACCCATCGCGCAGGCCGCGCGCTGACTTTAGAGTAAACAAGGTCGCTTATAACATGAACATCAGAACTGTTTTCCGCTATCCAGTCCTTGCCGGTAAGCCCTGCATCAAGAGTTCCGCTCTCAACGTAACGTGACATTTCCTGAGCCCTGCATATGGCGCATTCTATTTCATCATCGTTAATTTCCGGGAAATAGCTCCTGCCGTTAATATTAATCTTCCACCCTGAACGCTTGAAAAGCGCAATTGTAGCGTTTTGCAGACTCCCTTTAGGAATGCCTAATTTTAATTTTGTTTTCATTTTTTGTATACCTCCTCAGGGTCAAACAAGGGTTCCCCAATAACCTTTATCGACCCGTTTTCAATTTTTTTAAAAAAACAGCTCTTATATCCCAGATGACATGCAGCGCCGCCTATCTGATCAACCTTTAACAACACTGTATCATTGTCACAATCAATTCTTATTTCCTTTACGATCTGCATGTTTCCTGATGTTTTACCCTTTATCCACAGCTCCTTTCGTGTACGGCTGTAATATGTTGCTTTTCCAGTGGAAATTGTGGCATTCCACGCTTCTTCATTCATAAAAGCAAGCATAAGGACATCACCTGTTTGATAATCCTGCACTATTGCAGGCAAAAGACCGCCCAGCTTATTGAAATCAAGTTTAATCATAATATATTTTCTCTCTCTATAAAAAAAAATCAAAATCAGCCACCACCAGTAGAACTGGTGGTATGAGGAAGGCCCCTAAAAGGGGCCATATTAAACAATCTTTAGTGTTTATCGACAGGATTTTTTATTTTTCTCAGTCTCCACCTGCCCGCCATCGCAAGCCGCTCAGGCGAGGCGGGCGGGGACGAGACTGAGAAAGAAACAATCCCGCCCAAAGGCGGGAAAAGAAAACTTGGAT
>CAYYMU010000002.1:0-38263 GCA_964472445.1 uncultured Desulfobacteraceae bacterium | reverse complement strand
AGTAAAGAATCCTGGCCCAGAGGACCAGGCTTTGGCTATCCCCAGAGGGGATTTGCTTTGCATGAAAAAGATGAACCCTGGTCGCCTCTGGCGCCGCCGAAGGCGGGTAAACATCGAACATCGAACGCTCAACATAGAACATTGAATGTGGATATCGCTCCTGCCCGCCATCGCGAGACATACTCAATGCTCTTCGTTCTTTTGTTATCTCGCTCAGGCGAGGCGGGCGGGTCGCTCATTTTTTTAATAAAATTGAAACGCCGAAGGCGTACCTTAATTCGACGTTCGATGTTCGACGTTCCTTTTTTAAACACAAAACTCCAAGGCAAAGCCATCTATCTCTGACATGGCCCAAAGGACCAGGTTTTTCAGGACACAATAAAAACATATAGAGATTTGCAGGTCTGGCAAAAATCTTTGCCCCTCTGTGCCTTTGCCCCTCTGTGCCTTAGTAGTTACTGTATTTAAACCTGTCTGCGTTCATCCTCCAAAGGCGGACAAGTCTGTGTCTGAATAATTATTCATACAATATATTTCAAAAATGAAACAAGGGTTTTTCCATATTTTCGTTGGTCCTGCAGTTCATACTCAGGAAAATCTGACGGCAATGGCTCTAAAAGGCTGTGCTCAACAACAAGATGTGCTTTTTTTTTTACAGATCCCGCTTTTATTAAGTTTTGCAGGGCAGGCTGGAGAAAGCTCTTGTTATAAGGCGGATCAATAAAAATAAGATTAAAGGCGGCTTTGTCAGATTTGATGCAGTTTAAATTTTTTATTATATTCCATTTTATAATTTTAGATTTGTTCTCAAGCCCACATGCTTTTATATTGCGTTCTATAACAGACAAGGCATTGTTATTAATATCCATAAACAGAGCGGATTCGGCTCCGCGACTCAGTGCTTCGATACCCATGGCCCCGGTGCCTGCAAACATATCCAGAACAACCGCGTTTTTGACATTAAAAGCTAAAATGTCAAAAATCGATTCACGCAATCGGTCTGAAGTCGGCCTTGTAACCATTCCTTTATCTGAATGCAGTTTTTTTGCTTTTAAATTACCCGCTATTATTCTCAATACAATACTCCAAGCATAAGAAGACTTTTGAGACCTTTACACAACCCTTGATTCACCATCAAAAAAAGTAAAAAACCTCATTGATCCTGAGAAATCAGGGTGATAGATTAATTACAGATAACAAAAACTATCATCAACAAGTTGTAAGTGTTATGGCACAAGGCATTCTTCCTTTCAAGCATGAAGCTGAAAAAAACACAACTCAGTAGTGTTTTTATAAAACGACAATAATATCTTTTTCTGAAATTGTTGAAAAAACGTCAATTCCAACGATAAAAATATCCATATGGTTTTTTAGGTGGTGGATTTTGGGCTAGAAAATATCTTGTGTTAAAATATGAATTATGCTATAAAGGCGCTTTAAAAATATAAAAACAAGCTGATTGTTTGGGTTGTCTATTTTCTAAAAGGGGGAAGAACAAATGGCGCAAGAGAATAAAGGTTCAATAATATCCGCGGTGGTAACGATCGTAATAATAGGGTTTATATTGCAGGTTGTTTTTGTTTATGCCGACAGAATAGATTCACCGCACAAGGCTGCTGTTGAGTTTTCCAAGGCATATTTTCTGTTTGACAAGGCAACTATGAACGAACGCCTCTGCAACGCACAAAAAACAATTGATGATGTTAATATTGTAGATGAATATGTTCTGCAAACGGCCAATGGGGCTGAGCAAAGGGGTTTTGATCTAAAATATATGAAAAGCTCCATTTATCATATTAAAACCCATACAACACCTCTGGGGAAAGGGATGGCCGAAGTTGTGTTAACCTGTGCAAAGAGAAATGGCATAAATCCTCTGTATGCAACCGTGGCTAGAATCTTTCGCTTAAGCAAAACCTATCATATTACTGAAACAATTAAAGTTATTAAAGAAGACGACACGTGGAAGGTGTGTGGCAAGGTTTTTACTCTTCCTGCCGTCTGATCTTGCATGGCAACATTGAAAGACCTTTGCAAAACAACAACTGTTAAAAAAATTAAAGTCTTTGCGAACATTCTTTATCGCAAAGACTTTAATTTGAAACCCTTACAAAACAGCACTTTTTGCGCTATTTCGGTGTCAGTCTCAAATCACTTAATGTGCCCTTCCCGTTTCAACAAATCTGCATACCAGCATGCAAAATCAAACATTCCTCTGTATTTTTCATCTTTATTAATCATTCCAACACAAAACTCAAAAGCTCCTCTGCCATAGTCATTGCTATATTTTTCTTCGCTTTGTTCACATAAAAATTCACTGACAAGTTTTTGTGTTGTTCGCTTTGTGGCATCCATCCTGAGATCTATAGGGTCTTTTGGCTTTATAAAAGGATCCCACTCTTCATAACCTTTTTTCAGAATATGCTTTTGGCGACGCGGGGCCATGCTATCAAAAATATACTTTTTTCTTAATTCTTCTTCTTCTTTGGAAATTTCTGGGAAAAGTTCTGTCATAGCACTGTCCTTTGCTTTTTTGATGATGTGTTTACGCTTTGCTAATCCTTGTCTTTATCTGCCGTATCGGATTTTTTTCCTGTCCTAATTCCTAAATACGCTTCATCATAATCTGTTAAAAGAGCCATTGATAAAGGCACAAACAAATCTGCCATCTGTAAATGCTTGGAGTTTACGGCTTTTATCAGTTCAACCGATATTTCGTAAAGCCTGTTATGAATTATGTCCAGATTAACTGTGGAATATTCTTTTCCACTAACAAATCCGGACTTGCCACAGGTGTGGGCAAAACCCCCTATGGCCGTTGGTATCCCATAAAGCCTGCAGGTTATAGGCCGATATTCATACATATCACAAACCTCCTTCTCGTTAAGCAACGGGCACCTCACTCGTTCCTTTGACATGGCCTGCATTATATCATCCTCTTTTTTACCGGCTTGCAAATCGTTATAGGCCTTTTTCTTGACCTTGTGCACAGCCCTGTCGGCTCTGTTTGCCTTAACGACAAGCTGCTCTTTTTTTTTATCTTTAAAAAGTCGGTTAAACTGATTGTTAATATATAAGGCTTCGATAAGGCTGAGATCAAACAATGCATGGCAACAGTCAGAGCATTCTACTTTACATTTTACACATTCAGGAAATTCTTTTTTTACTTTTTCAAAAACAGCGCCTGTAGCTACGACCAAATCTTCGTATTTCTTAAAAAAAGGTGTGAAGTCTATTTCCATAATTTTCCCCTTGTAATTAATAAAGTTATAAAACCCCTGCTCCGCGCTTTAGTCATTATCTCTCAAACCATTACTATTGTTTCACGTGAAACACTATTTGCCAATACAAAATTTGCTAAAAATGCTGTCAACGATATCTTCGTCTGCGTTAATACCTGTGATACCGCCCAGCGCATCAATTGCATCTTTAACATCAACAGCAACCAGATCAAAAGGCATTTTCTTTCGCATTCCTTCAATAACCGACAATGCGGCCTCAAGGCTTTTATCGAGAATAAGCTTGTGCCTTAAATTAGGAATAACCGCATGTTCTGCATCAAAAGCCTCTTCGCCAAGAGATGTTTTTGCTATTAAACCTTTAAGCTCTTCAATTCCCTGATTATAAAGAGCCGATATTTTAACTCGCGGAATATTTATCCAGGAATCCGGTATATCGGGCATATATTCACCGGCAACTAAATCTGACTTGTTTATAACAATTATCAGTTTCTTTTCGCTGACCCTTTCATATATCTTGTTGTCTTCCTTTGTTGTTCTGCGGCTTGCATCAATCATAAACAAAACCAGATCGGATAAATCCGCATATTCATAAGTCTTTTTTATACCTATAACTTCGACAATATCCTCTGTTTCATGCAGACCAGCGGTGTCAGTTATAACGACTGGAATACCCTTAATACTCAAAGACTCTTCTATTAAATCCCTTGTAGTACCGGGCACTGAAGTTACAATAGCTCTGTCTTTTTGTATAAGCCGGTTCATGAGGCTCGATTTTCCTACATTGGGACGACCAACAATGACAAGTTTTATGCCGTCTCTTAAAACATGTGCATTCTTGTATTGTTTGATCAGCCCCTCCAGCTTTCCAATAATCCCGCTCTGTATTTTCTTGATTACAGTATTAACATCAACAATTTCTGCGACATCATCAGGAAAATCTATGGCTGCATTTATTTCAGCAAAAATATCTAACAGCAAACCTCTTATTTGCTCAACCTCTGCCTGCATGTCTCCTTTTAGCAACATTGCAGCAATCTCGAGAGACTTGTCTGTCTTGGCATTGATCACATCAATAACCGCCTCTGCCCGCGTAAGGTCAATACGACCACTAAGATATGCTCTCTTCGTAAATTCGCCGGGTTCGGCAAGCCTGGCGCCTTGTTTTAATACGAGATCCAGTATAGAGCTTAATACAACAGGCCCTGAATGCGCCTGTATCTCTACAACATCTTCTTTTGTATATGAGCGGGGCGATTTCATGAAGACCAGAAGAGCTTCATCGATAATCATGTCCGTAGCAGGATCAACAACATGTCCATGATATAGGTAGTGTGATTTCAGGCCTGAAAAAAAAACATCACGGCTGGAAGCAGCATTATCTGAGACAAAACGCGAACTTCTAAAAATATCAGCAGCTATAATTAAAGCCTTTTTACCGGAGATTCTGATAATACCGATACCACCTCTGCCTATCGGCGTAGCAATAGCGGCAATAGTGGATTTGTCCATCTTATGGGCAAAACCTCCTTGTTTCATTATTCCTGATCAAGAGTTGTGGCGCAAGGCTCAGAGATCTTTTCCTTTTTGTTGGAATTCTTCCTGGGGAATATCATCAACTTTTTAATATAACCATTACCTATGCTCTTGGTCCTAACCTGATCATCTTCTTTTAAGGTCAGGTGCACAATTCTTCTGTCATAAGCATTCATCTGACCTATTGTTACGGGTTTCCCTGTTTGCTTTGCCTTTTTTGATAGTCGTTCAACGAGCTTCTGAAGGCTTGCCTGTCTGTCGTTGAGATACCCCCCCACATCTACCTGTATCCGTATTCTTTTTTCGCTGTGCTTGTTAACTGTTTTTTCAACAAGATACTGTATGGCCTCGAGCGTCTGCCCGTGTTTGCCAATTAGAAGAGCTGGAGCACCTCCTTCTATTCTGAACAATATTTTCTCGTCATCCTGTTCCATAGATATTGTTGCATCAACAGTAATACAATCAATTATATGACGCAAAACATCCTTGCCAAGATCAACAGGATTTTCAGAAAACGTATCTTTTTTTAAATCATCTTTTTTTAAATCATCCGACTTTAAATCATCCGACTTTTTTGTCGTCTGTGCGGGTATTTCTTTTAACGATTCATTCTTATCGCTGTTTCTCAACAACGGTTTTTCGCTGACAGGCTCCTGGATGGCCTTCTGTTGTAAAGGCCTGGCGGCGGCTTTAACCCTTATCTTAGCTTTCTTAGCACCTACAAGGCCAAAAATACCGGTAGATCCATAAGAAACAACATCATGCTTAAGCTTCTCCTTGGGTATATTAAGTTCACCACAGGCATTCTGTATTGCCTGCTCAACATCTTTACCTTCAAATTCCAAAGAGGACGACATAGACAACCTCCACTATTAACCTTGTTTTATTATATAATGCTGCTGTGAAATGGATAAAATATTATTTATCAGCCAGTACAAAACAAGACCTGAAGAAAAATTTATAAATATTACTGTAAAAATAATGGGCATAAACTTCATCATTTTGGCCTGAGTTGGATCTGTTCCCATGGCCGGTGTCATTTGTTGCTGCAGAAACATGGTGGCCCCCATAACAATGGTTAAAACAGGAATGCCGTAAGGGGGCTCCATCAATGGAATAGCAAAATTAAAATGAAAAAGACGATCTGGAGCAGACAGGTCTGTAATCCAGCCCATAAAAGGAGCATGTCTGAGTTCTATGGCCTCATACAGCATACGATAAAGAGCAAAAAAAACAGGTATCTGCACAAGCATTGGAAGGCATCCGCCCATTGGATTTATTTTATAGGTTTTATATAACGCCATGGTTTCTTCATTCATCTTCTTTTTATCATTTTTATATTTTTTCTTTAGATCCGCCATCAACGGCTGAATCTTTTTCATTTCAGCCATTGAACGATAGCTCTTTGTTCCAAGAGGCCAGAGAATTATCTTTGTTGCTATGGTTAAAATAATAATAGCAATGCCATAGTTAGGGATAAGGCCATATAGAAAATTCATAAACCAGAGACAGGGTTTGGCAATAATATCAAACATTCCAAAATTAATCGCCTTGGCAAGATTATAATCAGTTTTTTTAAGAATATTCGTGCTCTTGGGTCCAAAAAAGAGCTTGTAGCCATAAGTCTGCTGCGTTCCTGGCTTTATTATGGTTTCCGGCTGTACATACTGTGCCTCCAAAACATTCTCTTGAGGCAGAAAAAGACGCATACTTGCTTCTACAGGTTTAGCAGGAATAATGCTGGACATAAAGTAACGATTCTGAACCGATACCCATTGAAGATTTCCTGTGTATGTGTTTTGCTTTTTAATTTTTTTTGCTTTAATCTGCTCAAGCGACCCATTAATAAGAGCGCTCGGCCCTTCAAAACCATACCTTGATGTTTTTTCAGGACGGGCTTTTAGTAACGACAACATCAAATTGTCCTGTATTGCATAATGAGACGCGTTTTTGATTGTTACATTCAATCCAATCAAGTATGTTTCAGGAAAAAATATAAACTTTTTTTCTACAACCACACCGCTATCAGATACCCATGAAAAGACTATCTTTTTTGGATTGTCATTGATTCTCACAGAGTCCGCAGTGGTGTTTAAGGTAAACAACGCATTACGCAATCCTGGAATACTATTGCCGGCAAGTCCTATCAGCACTGTTCCCCGATCATGTATTTTTGGAGATATCATTTCATATAAGGGTGAATCATCGTCATTGGTTTCCTTGTATTTTTTCAGAACAACGCTATTAAATGCAGCCCCTTTTTCCGAAATTTTAGCTGAATATAAGGGTGTATCAATAGTAACTGTTCTAATTTCTCTACCTGCTGTTGCCGGTTCAGCTAATTCTTTTTGTTCAGACAGCAGATCCGATGTGATTTTTTTATCAACCATTTTTTCGTCGAGGTTTTTATTAACCGACTCACTTTTTAGCGTTTGTTCAGCATGCTGGTTTTCAATGAGGGGCTGAACATCTTTTTTGTCTATAAAAAATATTTCCCATAAAACAAAAACAAGTAAACAAAGAGTTATAGCTATAGCTAACCGACCAAAATCCATAATGTACTCCTAAATTTTATTCCCTAATATTTAATGACTAAAATGCATCAGAACTATCTGACGTTTTTATGGTTGCATTGGCAGAATCTGTAAGGGGCTATCAAACAGGGGATACAACAACCTTGCACAATCATCGAGACTCATCTTTCAAATGAGTCTCGAATGAAACAAACAAATCAGGTTTGTAATAATCGTCATGTTCAGGCCTATAGCTTTAAGGAACGTTATCAATCCCGCCCGGATTAAACGGATGGCATCGTAAAATTCTTTTTAAAGCAAGGAAAGATCCCTTTAATGGCCCATAACGTAAAACAGCCTGATAAGCATACTCAGAACAGGTTGGATAAAAACGACAGGAAGGTCCCAACACAGGAGATACAATATATTGATATGCTCTTATAGTAAACAGGGCAAATATCTGAAAAATATTCTTAATGATAAAGACTCCTATTAATCTTGTCAAAAATGTTTTGCAGGGACAAAAATGCCTGGGATGATGAAAGATTGGCAGATTCCTTCTTTGCTATAATATTTATATCCCAGTTACCTGTAATTTTTTGTCTGTTAAGTCTAAAATATTCACGGGTAAACCGTTTAACCCTGTTGCGAACTACCGCGTTTCCAACCCTTTTCGAAACTGTAATACCAAGACGTTTTCGTTCAAATTTACCGGGAGCAAAGACTGCAACAAAATTTTTATTATGCAATTGCCTGCCATGCGATGCCAAACTTAAAAAATTAATTCGTTTTAACAGCCTGTCCGCCTTGGTAAAAGAAAATCTCACGAGATTTATACCCCTTACAACCAGCTGATTTTATTGTGTGTTTCTCTTAAACAGTCAGACGCTTTCTGCCTTTAGCCCTCCGATTGTTAATGATTTTTCTTCCCTGTTTCGTTGACATACGTTTCAAAAAACCATGTGTTCTGGCTCGTTTTATCCTACTCGGTTGATAAGTTCTTTTCATGTTACATATCCCCTAAATTATATATTTCTTGAGACCTTCTGCCTTGTGCTGAGAGACCTTTGCAAAACACCCCCTTTTGCCCAATTTCTGCGTCAGGCTCAAATTTCAATCCTCGAAATATTCAATATATTCCTGTGGTTGAAATCCTCGCCTTCCTTGAACTTAAACAAAATTGAGCATTTTTCAACGGTCTCGCTGAATCCATTATAAAGCTTAATACCGCTTTTAGCAGAAAACATTTTTCTACGGTCTCGCAGCAAAAATGCCTGATCAATTATTTTTAAACTTCTAAAATAATCACAAGTCAAATATAAAGTCAAGCATCAAAAAATCAGCATTTTTAAGAATTTACAAGCTAACGCAACCTTTTATAAAACACTAAGAGGCTGTCCGAGAATGGCTATTTCCCGCAATCTCTGCGTCAGTCTCAGATTTTAATCCTCAAAATACTCAATGTATTCCTGCGGTTAAAATCTTCGTTTTCCTTGACCTTGCAAAAAATTTCTCATTCTCGGACAGCCTCCTAATCACTGTTTTATTACAGTTGCCTGCCTTATTGTATCTTCAGAAAAGCTAAAAACTGTCTTTAAAATATCAAACGGTCTTGCTGTTCTGCCGGGTTCCGATCTTAGCTTTAATATAAGGTTACAGGGGCTTCTTAAATCAATTTTCAAAACCATGTCCTTAAGATCTACTTTTTTTACCTTGCCTTTTCGATTAACACTGGTTTGAATAAGAGAAGGTCTATTTATAAAATTGTTTATTGCGTTATTGTCAAAACAACTGTCTTTAAGCTCTATAAAATATAAAGCCGACTTTGGCGTTTCAACGTCTGCTTTAGTCAGACATTGTTGACAATCTGACACAAAAAGACCTTCCGGTAAATTATTATTCAAGCCATCTTTTACATGGTCTGTTTTAACGTTACCGCACATCACCAGATATAATGACTCGTTCAGGCTTTCCATTCCAAGAGGGAGTGTATCACCAAAGGATATCCGTGGTTTGGGATGATACCCTTCCGTAAACTTCACCGGTATGCCAGCCCTCCTGAGAGCGCGCAGAAAAATATTTACAAGCTCTAAATGTCCAAAATATTTTGCCTTACCCTTTTTTGAAAAACCAACCTTAATTTTTGGAAAAAATTCTACTGAATTATCCTTTAAATCTTTTTTATTATCTAAAAAACTAACAACATCCTGTACCGTCTTTCTTCTGTCAACTTCAAAAACAGCCGGTTTAATGGTGTCAAAATCGCAAACTCCGCAGTTATTGCATTCACCTGTTCGACAGTCCTGAGTAGATTCTCCTTTTTCCGCTTTTCCCAATTCTTTCTTCAAAAATTCTTTTGTCACTCCAGCATCAATGTGATCCCAGGGCAGGCTGTCACTTAAAGCCCTTGCACCTGTATAATGATTTACATCTATTCTTTGGTCCAACAAGGCCTGCTGCCACAGTTTATACTGAAACTTCTCACTCCACCCGTCAAACCTGCATCCTTTTTCGTACGCATCTACCAGCAAAGCGCTAAGCTGTCTGTCTCCCCTCGCAAAAACACCTTCGAGTATGCTTACCTGCGGATTCTGCCATTTAAAACGAATTCCAGACATTTTTAGCTCAGCCCTAAGTTTTTCTATTTTGCCTCTTGATTCATCCAGAGAAAGTTGAGGTGCCCATTGAAAAGGGGTGTGTGGCTTTGGTATAAAGGTCGCCACGCTGACATTTATCTGGTGACTGTGTCGCCCCTTGGCTTTAATCTTGCGAAGCTTTTTAACAAGGCTGACAATCGCCTGAAGATCATCATCTGTTTCTGATGGCAACCCTATCATAAAGTATAGTTTTATAACCAGCCAGCCCATATCAAACACATCTTGTACTGTATCAACAATTTCTTTTTCAGTAATGTTCTTGTTTATAAAATCTCTGAGTCTCTGGCTTCCTGCTTCTGGCGCAATTGTAAACCCTGTTTTTCTGACCCTTTTTATTAGATTAATAAGTTCAGGTGTCAGAGTCCCGGCACGCAATGAGGGTAAAGAAACAGCAACATGTCCGGATTTATATCTGGACATGAGCTGTTCCATAAGAGGTACAATGTTCCCATAGTCAGCACTGCTCAGTGATAACAGTGAAATGTCTTCATAACCTGTTGCAGACAATGAAGCATCGGTCAGATTAAGCAGTCTTTCTACAGAACGTTCACGAACTGGTCTATATATCATGCCGGCCTGACAGAATCGGCATCCCCTGGTGCATCCACGTGCAATCTCCATTCGAAGACGATCATGCACAGGCCTGCCAAACGGTATTATCGGAGCATCTGGAAAAGGTGCAGTATCAATATCTGTTATAATTTCTTTATTAATAACCTTATAATTTGAAAACATGGGCTGCGGAATCTGAAAGAAATTTTTATCGCCTGTTCCGCTGCTTGAATTAAAAAAAGCTGGTATATAAAGACCTTTAATTAAGGATAACTGCTTTAACAAAGACTCCTTATCAGTATTGTTACCCTTTTTCCATTCAAGCCATGTTCTGGATATATCCATTATTACATTTTCACCGTCTCCAACCACCATGGCATCAAAAAAATCGGCCACAGGTTCAGGGTTGCAGGTACATGGCCCACCAGCTATAATAATCGGGAAGGAATCATCTCTTTTAGAAGAATAAAACGGTATGCCCGCAAGGTCTAACATTGTAAGAATGTTTGTATAATTAAGCTCATAAAGCAGGCTAAAACCTATAATATCAAATTTTTTAAGAGGATGATGTGATTCCAGAGACACAAGTGGAAGATGTGAAGATCTCAAATACGATTCCATATCAACATCTGGAGCGTAAACCCTTTCAGCGGCTATATCGTCATGTTTGTTCAGGATATGATAAAGAATTTGAAGCCCGAAATGAGATGTGCCTATTTCATACAGATCTGGAAAAGCAAGGGCGATTTTCAGCCTGACCTTGTCTATATCTTTTTTTATGGTATTTATTTCCGTGCCTAAATATCTGCTTGGCCGTTCAACCAGCGGCAGGATGTCTTGAAAGTTTTTAATATTCATGCTATTCTTTTAATAAGTTTTTTTATAATTAAAGCTGATTGATTAAAGTTTGTTTTAGTTTACAGCGTCGCAAGCGGCATAATAGAGATTTTGACGAGTTTGTCAAACGTGTATTATTATAATTGTTGGATCATCTCCAGCTTAGTTGTAGTTAATTAAGACAAAATAAGTAGGCTATTTCCAATTGAGCAGGTGTGATCCCAGAGGATTCAAGGATTCGAGTAAAAGGCTAAAGAATTACAAAGAGTTGAAAGTCTGGCAAAAGTCATACAAACTCTGTTTAGAAATATATAGAATAACAGCAAAATTTCCAAAGGAAGAAAGATACGGTCTAACTTCACAAATAAGAAGATCTGTTGTGTCTATTCCTTCGAATATAGCAGAAGGATATGGAAGAAAGACAACCAGAGATTACATCAGGATGCTTTACATATCTTATGGTTCTATTTGTGAATTGGAAACGCAGATATTATTAGCAGGGGATTTAGATTTAATTGAAAAAGGTGTATTGGGTACACTAAAAAAAGACATTGCAGAAAGCGAAAGAATGTTAAAGGCGCTGATAAAGTCTTTAGAAAACAAACACTTGAATCCTTGGACCCTTTTCTTCAACTAAATTGGAGAAGAGCCTAATTGTTTTACTAACAAATATGATGGCGTCGTAAAAAGCCCCACTATGCCGCTTTGCAGCACTTGAAACCAGAATAACTTTTGAGCAATCAGTCTTCAGTTATGATTAAATTAAAATTAGAAAACTGTTTGAATGTATTAAAAATCGTTAGCAAAGAACCTGTTGATATATTGTTATTAATAAAAGATTAAATCATTAGCACAATTGCTGTTTTTATTATGGCCTGTTCTTTGTTTACGATTTGTTATACATGAGTTTTTTCTGATTTTAATTTAATCATAACTGTTGCGATAACTGGCAAAAACTACAGTTGAGTTATTTAAAAATCATTTGCAAGCGACATTGAGCAGTTTTGGAAAAAGATTGAAGCTAAAGCTTCCCGGTAAGGAAAATAATCAGTTTTTGGCCGGTCAGATTGAGCCTGGCGTTAAAATTTCAAGCTGTTTGAGAATGCTCACAGAGCGAACAAATTTTACTTTTTACGATTTCATCAAATATAAACGGGTTTTTAAAATATCAAAATGCAAACACATAAAATATATATCCATTTAATTATAGCCTTTTTTGCAATAACCATACTTACATCCAATAGCCCTGCAGCTGAATATGAACGGAAAAACCCTGTTGTCAGGGCTGTTAGCAAAGTAAGCCCTGCGGTTGTGAATATAAATTCAGAATATGAAGTTCGTCGACGTGCCAATCCGTTTTCCCGCTTCCGTATTGATCCGCGTTTTGATTCTTTTTTCAAAGATTTTTTTGATCCGGGCGTTGAACAGCGCTACAAAAAAACCAGTCTTGGTTCAGGTGTTATTATTGATGGCAAAAGGGGTCTTATTCTAACCAATGCACATGTGCTTGCAAAAAGCACAACCATAACCGTTGTTTTAAATGACGAACGCAAGTTTGATGCCCAGATTATAGGCGCCGATCCTGATTCTGATCTGGCTGTACTGCGAATATCATCAAAAAAGCCTCTTCCTGCCGTTGAAATGGGCAATTCCGACGACCTTATGATAGGAGAAACAATTATAGCCATAGGCAATCCTTTCGGATTTTCCAACACAGTAACCACAGGGATTATAAGCGCAGTAAACCGCAGCATCAGAACGGATAATGCTGTTTATCATGATTTTATACAGTTAGATGCCTCTATTAATCCAGGCAACAGTGGAGGTGCGCTCCTGAATATAAACGGCGAACTTATCGGTATTAATACCGCCATTTATGCAAAAGCCCAGGGAATAGGCTTTGCAATACCTATCAACAAGGCAAAAAGAATTATATCAGACCTTATTCAATATGGAGAGGTTGTCCAGATCTGGATAGGAGTAAACGTTCAGACTCTTGATAAAAAACTTGCCCAATACATGAAAATTCCTGAAAGCAGAGGCGTGCTTGTAAAGGAGGTCACAATTGGCGGGCCTGGCTACAAAGCCGGTATCCGTGATGGAGATATAATTCTGGCTGTTGGCGCTCGAAAGACCCCGTCGGTTGAACTATACAATACTGCCATGAAAAATTATGCCAAGGGGAATCTGATAAAAATAAAGCTTTGGAGAAACAATAAAGAAATTACTGTTGCAACAAAGGCGGCAACATTTCCTGAAAAGATGGCCAGAGAACTTGCATTCAGGCTTCTTGGAGTAAAAACTGAAGATTTGTCCATAAAAAAACGCCTTAAATATAAAACTGTTGCAAAAAAAGGAGTGATAATTTCAGCAATAAGCCGTCAATCGGATCTCGCGCGTATTGGAGTAAAAACTGGTGATATAATACGGCAGATTGATGAAATAAAAACAGATAGTGTAAAAGATTTTGAAAAAGCAGTCGTAAAATACCGCAATAAAAAATCAATGGTTATTCTGCTGCAACGCGCCGATCAGAGCTATTATATCACCGTTAAACTATAAAAAACAAAGTGATAAATCTTCACCACAAAGCACACTAAGAATATAAAAAATAATCATTCAGCCACAGACTTGTCCGCCTTTATGGGTAACACAGGCAGGAACGGCCACTAAAAGTGATTTTTAAAAAAATTTTCTCTGTGTTCTCCGTAAGCTTGGTGGTAAAAAATATTATTAATATGGAGAGTACCCAACAGAATGAAGCGAATCAGAATATTACATCTTTTACAGTCAAACAAACCCATGGACAATGTAATTGTAATGGGATGGGTCAGAACCAGGCGTGATTCAAAGGGTTTTTCCTTTTTAGAAATAAATGACGGGTCAAGCCTTAAAAACATGCAGGTAATTGCAGAGAGCTCCCTTGCCAACTATGAAGAAATAACAAAGATTTCAACTGGATCGGCAGTAAGTGTAATTGGCTCACTAATAGAATCGCAGGGAAAAGGACAGAAATGGGAGATGAAAGCAGATGGTCTGGAAATACTTGACCTTGCCCCTGACACCTTCCCGCTGCAAAAAAAACGTCACAGTGATGAGTTTTTAAGAACTGTTGCCCATTTAAGGCCCAGAACCAACAAATACGGGGCTATCTTTCGCATAAGATCTGAGTTGTGTTTTGCAATACATAAATTTTTCAAAGACAGAGGCTTTAAGTATATTCATACCCCGATTTTAACTGCCTCTGACTGCGAAGGTGCTGGAGAAATGTTTAAGGTAACCACGCTGGATTTAGATAATATTCCAAAAAATGATAAAAAAACTGACTTTTCACTCGATTTTTTCGGCACTGCAACAAACCTGACGGTTTCAGGGCAGCTTTCAGCGGAAATGTTAGCACTTTCGCTTGGCGATGTTTATACTTTCGGCCCCACTTTCAGGGCGGAAAACTCAAACACAAGCAGGCATGTAGCTGAATTCTGGATGGTAGAACCGGAAATGGCCTTTAGTGATTTAAATGATGCCATGAATTTGAGCGAAGATTTTTTAAAATACCTGACAGGCTATATAATAGATACTTGCCAGGACGATCTGGAACTTTTTGCAAAACATGTAGATAAAAACCTTATGACAACCCTGGGCGGTTTGCTATCATCTGACTTTACAAGGCTTTCATACAAAGAAGCTGTAGATATTTTAAGTAAATCCAGACAAAAATTTGAGTATGACGTCAAATTTGGCAATGACCTGCAGTCCGAGCATGAACGATATCTTACCGAACATTATTTTAAAAAGCCTCTGATTATCTATGATTATCCTAAAAACATAAAGCCGTTTTATATGAGAGTCAATGATGACAACGAAACCGTTGCCGCAATGGATGTTCTTGTTCCCAATATGGGTGAAATAATTGGCGGCAGCCAGCGCGAAGAACGGCTAAGTGTTCTTGAGTCGAGAATGGATGAATTGGGATTATCTAAAAAGGATTATTGGTGGTATATTGAATCTAGGAAATACGGCTCTGTTTTTCACAGCGGATTTGGGCTTGGTTTTGAACGCCTGCTGATGTTTCTAACAGGTGTAACAAACATAAGAGATGTTATACCTTTTCCAAGGACTCCAAATTCTATTTCTTTTTAATCTTTATTTTACCCTGAAAAACCTGGTCCTCAGGGCCAAGTCGGAGTTATCCGGCTTTGCCTGGAGAAATGCTGCAAGAGTTTGAAGTGAGCTAAAGTTAAGGAATTCTGTCAATTATATAAAATAAGCGGAGCGACCCGCCCGCCTCGCCTGAGCGAAACGACAAAAGGACGAAGATCGTTGAGTATGGCTCGCGATGGCGGGCAGGAGCGACTCCATAACTTTAGGCACTTTAGTTCACTTTAGTTCACTTTAGGCACTTTTAATTTGTACCGCTTTAAGTAAAACAACCCCTTTTAGGGGCAAACCAAAGCCGGGCCCTCTGGACCCGGATCTTTATTCTTTCATACATCTTAACTTTGCAAGATCTTCTGCATAACCGTAAAGATGAAGCCCCTTGCTTTCGACAAGCATCTCTCCATCGTTTACACCTATTTCTGCCGCCATATATTCTTTAAGGTTTTGAATTCCAGCCAGATTTGCCGGCAAGCCCCCCCAAAGATCCCATGATCTGAAATAAATAATAAAGTGTAGAGTGTTGTCCTGTATTCGTGTGTCTATTGAACGTAAACACGGCGGGTCTAACAAAGCAATATCAGAAGGATGGGCGACCTGAAGCACCATCTGATTATTGCGCTGGCCATACTGTTTATATGTATTAATAATCCATTCTATCTGATTAATATAAAGACAGCCGTTTTCTTCAAAGATAGCCTTACCGTCAACATCTCTTCTATCAATAATATCTGAATTGCCGTTTTTCCACCAACTAAGCTTTTGTCCGGTAATCGGAGCCCTGGTAAGTCGTTCTCCATAAGTATATGATTCCCCTGCTTCTTTACATGGAGTCATAAGATATTCAATATAAGATCTTGTATATCCTTTGCCGCCGTAGATATATTCCTCATCAACAGGATTTGGTATGCCGCAGGACGGAGGAATATCAGGCAAAAGGGGGCGTGTTCCCGGATGCTTTACATGACCTGTAAAAAAATCATATTCAAGGCGAGTCTGGCCGGCATAAGAACCTCTGTCAATTGTAAATCTTTTCCCATGATCGAAAATATCATGGACTGCCTGAAACCAAAGATCCGGCAAATCTCTTGATTCTACTTTGTGAATATACATATTCTCTATATTCAGCCACAAACCAGCTCAAACAAACAAAACTTAATATTATCTGTGAGACCTTTGAAAAAGGCTCAATTTTGTCCAAGTTCAAGGAAGGCAAGGGTTTCAACCACAGGAATACATAAAAAATTATGAATTTTAAATGTTGAATTTTAAATTAATAATGGTTTTTTCTTCATTCAAAATTAAAAACTCAAAATTATTCTTAAACCTGACGCATAACTTGGGCAAAAGGGGGTGCTTTGCAAAGGTCTCATATGTGTGTGACTGATAATTATTTGCTGTTCTCATATATCAAGCACACTGACATTAAGAGCGTTGTTTTGTATAAATTCTCTTCGCGGCTCAACTTCCTCTCCCATTAAAACAGTAAAAATTTCGTCTGTTTCGACTATATCGTCAACTTTTATCTGTAAAAGCGTTCTCTTGTTTGGATCCATTGTGGTTTCCCACAACTGGTCTGGATTCATTTCGCCAAGCCCTTTATATCTCTGAACACCAAGACCTTTTTTGCCTTCTTCCATTACAAAAGACAGCAAGGCTCTTTTATCTTCCTTAACAACAGGAACGCATGCTTTATCCTTATAAATAATTGAAAAAGGAGGAAAATCAAATTTTAATATATTTTTACCTGCAACAAGACATTTCTGATAATCAGGTGAACACACAAAGCCTCTGTTAATTTTAACTGGCTTTATCTTATGGCTAAATACAGTTTCTGATGCCAGAATATCCTTCTTTGTGCTGTCTTTTGGGGTAAATATAATCTCATAGGTGCCTTTTTCTTCATTCCATTGCGGCCCGTTGACACCATGACCCTGTTGTAACAACAGGTTTTTAATATCTCTCATTTTATATTGGTCTTTCAGAAAATTTACATCACCAGCCCCTTGTTTTATAAACAATTCAACGAATTCCTGTTTTATGCCACGGGATTCAATTTTTGCCATACTGGTAAAATATTCTGAAAGATCGCATAAAAAAAGATAAAGATTGTGTTCGGAGAGTACCTTGTCCTCCTTTGCAATCTTTATGCTTGTATTATTACATGCTTTTTTTAAAAGATAATCATTAAATTCAAGCTCATCCTTCATATAAACAGCGTTTTTGCCTTTACCCAGTTTAAACAAAGGTGGTTGAGCAATATATAAAAATCCTTTTTCAATTATTTCTGACATCTGCCTGTAAAAAAATGTCAATAAAAGCGTTCTTATATGTGAACCATCAACATCAGCATCAGTCATAATAATTATTTTGTGATATCTGATGTTTTCAATATTATATTCCTCTTTGCCGGCCCCTGTTCCCAGAACGGTAATTATGTTTTTAATTTCATCGCTGCGCAATATTTTGTCAAAACGGGCTTTTTCAACATTTAATATTTTTCCTTTTAAAGGAAGAATTGCCTGGAATTTTCTATCTCTTCCCTGTTTTGCGCTGCCACCAGCGGACTCACCTTCCACAAGAAACAACTCTCTTTCTACAGGATCTGAAAATTGACATTCAGCTAATTTTCCTGGAAGAGTGGAGTCTATTAATGAGCCCTGTTTTCTTGCCAGATCCCTTGCCCGTTTTGCTGCATCTCTTGCTCTTGCAGCATCAACCGCCTTTTCTACTATTTTCTTTCCAACAGACGGATTTTCCTCTAAAAACATGTTTAATTTTTCATTAACAAGAGATTCTACATGCCCCTTTACCTCGCTATTTCCAAGTTTTGTTTTTGTCTGTCCTTCAAACTGGGGATTTTTTATTTTAATACTTATTATGGCGGTTAAGCCTTCCCTTACATCATCACCGCTTATTTTTTCCTGAAGATTCTTTGAAAGCTTTGAGTTTGGAGTAGCTATATAATGATTTATTGAGCGAGTAAGCGCGGCCTTAAATCCGATTAAATGAAAACCACCCTCTATTGTATTAATATTATTAGCAAAAGAAAATATCTTTTCTTTAAACGTATCATTATACTGTATTACTATTTCAATATTAACGCCGTTTCTTTCTCCCTCAATAAATATTGGTTTATGAAGAGCTGTGTGTCTCTTATTTATATATTCAACAAAAGAGACTATTCCTCCTTCATACATAAAACTGTCTTTTTTGTCTGAACGTTCGTCCTCAATAATTATTTTTAAACCTTTATTTAAAAAGGCAAGTTCCTTAAGCCTGCGGAGAAGTATTTCATAGTTGAAGTCGTTTGTATTAAAAATCTCAGTATCAGGTAAAAAACGTACAAAAGTACCTTGTTTTTCTGTTTTTCCAATTGTCTTTAACTCGCTGGTTTTTAATCCTTTTTCATATTCCTGGTGATAAATATCGCCTTTTGAATAGATTTCGACTTCAAGGTGTGCTGAAAGTGCATTTACTACTGAAATTCCTACTCCATGAAGGCCGCCTGATACTTTATATGAATCATTATCAAATTTTCCTCCTGCATGAAGTTTGGTTAAAACAACCTCCAGTGCTGGAATTTTTTCTGTTTTATGAATTCCTACAGGAATTCCCCTTCCATTATCTTCTACGCTTACGCTGCCATCTAAACAAATCTTAACGTTTATTAAATCACAATATCCTGCCATTGCTTCATCTATACTGTTATCAACGACCTCATAAACGAGATGATGAAGCCCCTCAACATCCACATTCCCAATATACATTGAAGGCCTTAACCTTACCGGTGCAAGACCTTCAAGTACATTTATACTGCTTTCATCGTAAATATTTTCCATTAAATTCTCATTGGCATAATAACACTTAAAAATTGTTTATCTTTATTTCCCTCTATAAAACACGGTTTTTGCTCATCCGTTATATATAAAACAATATCATCATCATCAATCATGTTTAATGTTTCTATGAAAAACTTTGGATTAAATGCTGTCTCTATTTTTCCCCCTTTATAATCTATATCTATATCTTCTTTTGATTCACCAACATCAGGGTTTGTAGCAGTGATCATAAGCTTGTCTTTATTAAAATTAAACATAACCGCCTTATAATTATCAGAATACAGTATAGACATTCTTTTTAGCATATTAAGAAATGTTTTTCTGTTGATAATAATTTTATTCGTATCTCCCTTTACTATAATTTCACTGTATTTTGGAAATTCACCTTCGAACAGCCTTATTATAATTGTTTCTGACTTATTCTTAACAATAAAATGATTATCTTTGTTTCCAATCTGAATTGTTTCTTCCTTATCAAGAAACTTGTTTACTTCTATCAGACTCTTTTTAGGAATAATAATGCCTTGCTGCGGCACATTAAATTTTTTATCATAAATACAATCAACAAGTGAAAGTCTGTTACCGTCAGTTGAGACCATCCTTAAAATATTTTGATCTTCCTTTTTAATATATTCAAAATATATTCCATTAATATGAACCCTTTTATCATCAGAGACAGAACCTATAAAGATGGTGTTGTCTATCATTTTTTTTATAATTGATGATTCAACCTCAAGAAAAGAAATATCATCTATAACAGGTATTTTAGGAAAATCCTCAGGATTCATGCCTACTATATGATAATTAATATTGTTGTTGTCAATTTCCACCCAGTGATTTTCAATTTCATTAATATGTATTTCGCTGGTTGGAAATTCTTTTACTATTTCATATAATTTTTTTGCATTAATAGCTATTATACCCTGTTTTTCAACTATTGCAGGATATGATCCAAAAAAACCGGTTTCAAGATCTGTAGCAGTTAATTCTATTCCGGAATCGGTTGTTTTAATTAACACTGTTTCGGTAATAACCAGACTGCTTTTACGATTTGTCAAACCTTGAATATTTGATAATACGTTTATTATGTCGTTTTTGTTAATTGTGATCTTCATAATTTTATTCCTGTATAAGTAAAATTATTATTAATGTGTGTTAATAAATATAATAACTTTTTAACCTGCTGATTTTGTAACACAAATAAATAAAATAATATAACAAAGAATAATAATTACCATGTATAAAAAACACACACTATAAACAGATTGATAATTATTGTTAATAACTAATGAATTATTGAAAAAATATCAATACTATTATGATAAAATTTATAATGAACAGCAAAAGGGTGTTGTAAACTTTATTGAACAACAATCTGGAGGTGTTTATTTACATAAAAACAAAGACTTCTTTTTGGATATAGGTTTCGGAGTATATAAAAAGGGGTTGCGGACAGGCCACAACCCCTTAATTTTTTTTGTGGTAGCGGGGACAGGATTTGAACCTATGACCTTCGGGTTATGAGCCCGACGAGCTACCAGACTGCTCCACCCCGCAACATGAGATTAGAAAAATATTAATAAATAAAATAAAAGATTAAGTCAATATTTTTATATTAAAGATTTAACAATATTTTTAATATATTTAAAATCAGCTTCAGAATTATTATTATATTTAATAATAATATGTTTTGTTCGACTTGTATGACCTGAAAGTATTTCTATTTTTGATTTTGGAATTTTCATAATATCAGACAGATATTTTATACACATTTTGTTTGCAGCACCATCTACCGGAGGAGCTGTAAGCTTGATTTTAACAGCATCACCATAAAGACCCGATATCATGTTTTTTGAAGATTTTGGTTGAACAAAAACCTTAAATACAATGCCTTTAGAATTTTTATTGATAGATAACATACTGTTAATAAGCCACTAAGCTGGAAACACAGGGTTTTTAAACAACAACAGAATTTTTAATATTATTTATAATACTGCTTGAAGATATGTTTTTTGTAATAGGAACACGTATTATCCTTCCACCAGATTTTTCTACAACTTCCCTTCCTATAACCTCTTCAAATATATAATTACTGCCTTTTGTAAGTATGTCCGGGCGGATAGATTCAATTATTTTGTTAAGTTGTTTTGAGGAAAACACCACAATATAATCAACAGAATCAAGGGCGCTTAATATGCTTATACGTTCTTTTATGCTGATTATCGGCCTTCCTGTTCCTTTAAGTTTTTTTATAGAAATATCATCATCAATTGCAACTATAAGCACATCGCCGAGTTTTTTGGAAGATGATAAAAGCATAACATGGCCTGCATGTAAAAGATCAAAACAGCCGTTTGTCAGCACTATTTTTTTATTATCATTCTTAAGCTTTTGTACAAGTGACGGCAGATTATTAATATCTACAAGTTTTTTTATAGAATAATTTTTTTCAGGTGTTAAAACAGATGAGAGTTCCTTTTTTGAAACAGTTGCTGTTCCAACTTTGCCAACAACTATGCCGGCCGCTTTATTAGCAATAGATGCTGCTTCAGCAAGAGAAGCTCCAGAAGCAACAGCAATCCCCAACACAGCAATTACCGTGTCACCTGCGCCAGACACATCAAAAACCTGTCTTGTTTCGGCATTTATATAATAAGGCTTTTGTTTTGGTTGAAACAGAACCATTCCATCCCTGCCACACGTGACAAGAAGGTTGTCTGTTTTTGCAATTTTAAGAATTTTTTTTCCGGCTTTGATCAGGGTTTGTTCATTATTAATCTCTATTCCTGATGCAAGAGCAGCCTCTTTTTTATTTGGAGTGAGCAAAGAAACACCCGAATATTTTAAAAAATCAAGCCCTTTTGGATCTGCAATAGAAATTTTATTATGTTTTTGTGCAAGAGACACCAGGTGCTTAAGTAAAGAATTGGTAATAAAGCCTTTGCCATAATCGGAAATTAATATCAGGTCTATATCGGGCATTACGTGTTTAAGGCGGTTTAAAACCTTATTAAAGGTTTGTTTGGATATATCACCGGTTGTTTCCCTGTCTATTCTAAGAACCTGTTGATTACTGGCAAGAATTCTCGTTTTTCTGGTGGTAGATCTTGCGGGCTCCTTGACAACCCCAACGGTATCAACACCGAGTTTGTTTAACCTTGTCAGTAAAATCCGGCCGTATTTATCTGTGCCTATTACTCCGGCCAGCGAAACTTTTGCCCCAAGCGCTATAAGATTGTTTACAACATTTCCAGAACCACCCAAAGTAACAGCTTCTTCTTTAACTGAAACAACCTGTACGGGCGCTTCAGGAGATATGCGGTCGACATTACCCCATAAATATTCATCAACCATTAAATCTCCAACAACGAGAATATTACATTTTTTAAATTTTGTGATATCAAAGCTCATAATATATTACACAATAAAGGTTGATGGCGTCGTAAAAAGCTCCACTATGCCACTTTGCAGCACTTGAAACCAGAATAACTTTTGAGCAATCAGTCTTCAGTTATGATTAAATTAAAATTAGAAAACTGTTTGAATGTATTAAAAATCGTTAGCAAAGAACCTGTTGATATATTGTTATCAATAAAAGATTAAATCATTAGCATGCTTGATGTTTTTATTATGGCCCGTTCTTTGTTTACGATTTGTTATACCTGAGTTTTTTCTGGTTTTAATTTAATTAGAACTGTTGCGATAACCGGCAAAAACTACAGTTGATTTATTTCAAAGTCCCATCTACTGTGCTTGTCCGCCTCATGCGGGTTGTAGTGTTTTTTCAGAACCTCGACATACTATATGTATACCTTCGGTCCTGAAAAAACACTACGCCTTGTATATGAACCCTGGTCGCCTCCGGCGCCGCCAAAGGCGGGTAAACCTTTTTACTTAGCCATCTGTAGTTAAATTCGTGACTTTTTACGAATTTAACAAGGTCTATTTGAATTAATCCATAATATCTGTTAAAAATTTTGGCGGACGAATCACCCTGCCTTTAAGATCAAGACAGGCATGCTTAGTGTAACCCTGTGTAACTGTTTTCCGGCTGTTTTCACAGATAATTGTATATATAAATTTCATGCCCCCTTTAAAGCTTTTATCAAAAGAGGTCTCGATAATTAAAATATCGTCATATTGTGCTGGAAACAGGAATTTACAATAAACCTCAGAAACAGGAAGCAAAATACCCTTTGCTTCTATTTCTTTATATGGAAGACTAAAGGATCTGAACAGTTCTGTCCTGCCTATTTCAAACCAGCGCAGGTAATTTGCATGATAGGCTATGCCCATTTTATCTGTATCACCGTAAATAACACGGCATTTTGTTTTATGTATAATCATAAACTAAAAGACCACAAACCTAAGATTTTTTAAGGGCTGTTTTGATGTGTTGTTTAAGCTCATTGTAGTTATATGAAACCAGAAGTTCTGGAAATTCTTGTTTTACATTATCTGGAGGCCTGAACAGGATACCTGTATCCGCCTCTTTGAGCATTGTTATATCGTTATAAGAGTCGCCAAAAGCTATTATATTGTATTCGAGGCTTTTTAAGGAAAGCACTGCCTTGCGCTTACCATCATTCTGTCGGAGATTGTATCCGGCAACAGCGCCGTTTTGATCTATTGTTAAAGAATTGCAAAAAAGCGTGGGCCAGCCCAGTTTTTTCATTAAGGGCTGTGCAAATTCAACAAATGTATCTGAAAGAATTATTACCTGTGTGTTTGATCTGAGCCATTCCAGAAACTCCAGCGCTCCGTCAAGAGGATTTATGGAATTAATAACACTGATTATATCCTTAAGTGTGAGATGGTTTTTATGAAGAATTTCAATGCGTTTTTTCATTAAAACATCGTAATCAGATATATCGCGAGTCGTTAGTCTCAACTCTTTGATACCTGTTTTTTCAGCCACACCTATCCATATTTCAGGAACAAGAACGCCCTCTAAATCTGAACAAACAATATGCATATTACCTCTTTGCCTCTTGAGATGGCTAATCAGAGTAATTGTTTTCCTCAACCCTTATCAGAACGGGCTTGTCTCTGACAATATCAAGGGATTCTATTTCTGACAAGGCTGTTTTAACATCAAATTCCTTTGCAAGATGTGTAAGAATGACTATTGGAACAGAACCCGTTGATTTGCGTCCTTTTTGGTGCACAGATTTTATACTGATTCCGTGATTGCCCAAGATGCCGGATATTTTAGATAAAACCCCAGGGCTGTCTACAACGGAAAATCTGAAGTAGTAATTAGTTGAAATATCATCAATAGGCATAACAGGAATTTTTTTTATGTTTTCCGTCTGGCAGGACTGTAGAGGAATTCTTTGTGTTGCGCCAGATAAAAGGTTGCGGGCGATATCAACAATATCGCCAACAACCGCGCTGGCTGTGGGCATCATACCGGCACCAAAGCCATAAAGCATTATATTGCCGACAGCTTCTCCGGAGATTGTAATAGCATTCAACGAACCATTTACATTTGACAGTGGATTGTCAGCGGGTATCATAACAGGATGCACTCTTGCTTCAACCCCCTGTTTTCTGTTTTTGCTTATAGCGAGAAGTTTTATTTTAAACCCGAACTGATCGGCGAATTCAATATCAATTGGTGTGATTTTGGATATCCCTTCAATAAAAATATCGTTAAAATTGATCTCCATTCCATAGGCAAGTGATGTTAATATAGCCAGTTTGTGCGCTGTATCTATTCCCTCTACATCAAGGGTTGGGTCTGCTTCGGCAAAACCATTAGCCTGAGCCTCGGCCAGAGCGTCTTTAAAGGCAATTCCCTCATTAGTGCTTTTTGACAGGATATAGTTGCAGGTGCCGTTTAGTATGCCGCTCATCGACGTTATGCGGTCACCAACCAGAGATTCTCTAATTGATTTTATTACAGGCATACACCCGCCAACACTCGCTTCAAAACCAAGGTCAACTCCTTGCGTATAAGCAGCCTTGAATATAAGATTGCCGTGTGCGGCAAGAAGAGCCTTGTTGGCGGTTACAATCTGTTTTTTGTTTGATATTGTCTTTAAGATAAGCTCTTTTGCAATACCTTCTCCACCTATCATTTCGACAATTATATCGATTTCCGGATCATCGACGACCTTATATGCATCGGTTACCAGCACACCCTTGTCAAAAACAACGCCTCTGTCTTTTTTTATGTCGATGTCGGCAACATTTTTCAATATTAGTGATGCTCCAACACGGGATTCAAGCAGTTGTTTGTTTTCAATAAGGATTTTCGCAACACCCGTGCCTACAGTACCGCAGCCAAGCAGACCAATATTAATTTTTTTCATATTCATAAACCCTTTCAAATAACTTATTCTTTAGTAAAAACCAGAGTTTTTTCAAGTTGTTGTAGCCGATTGCTCAAAAGTTATTTTGGTTTCCAGTGATGCAAAGCGCATAGAGGGGCTTTTTATGTTAAGCGTTGTTAATGCCCGGAAGACAGCCTGTTACATGATTTTTTTGATTCCCCTTACGGCCTGGTTTATACGCATGTTGTTTTCAATAAGCGCAAAACGGACATATTCATCGCCATATTCGCCAAAACCCAGACCAGGAGAAACAGCTACCTGAGCATTTTTTATTAAAAACTTGGAAAATTCAACAGAACCCATTTTAATGAATTGATCTGGAATTTTTCCCCAGACAAACATGGTTCCCTTTGGGCTTTTTATATCCCACCCGACACGACTCAGGCCGGATATTAAGGCATCTCTTCGTTCTTTATAAGTATTGCGAATGTTTTGAACACAATCTTGAGGGCCGTTTAAGGCTATGATGGATGCTATTTGAATTGGCTGAAAAATTCCATAGTCAAGATAGCTTTTTATCCTTCGTAAGGCGCCTACCATTTCTTTGTTTCCAACACAAAATCCTACCCGCCAGCCAGGCATACTGTAACTTTTGGAAAGGGAAAAAAACTCCACTCCAACATCCTTGGCTCCTTTTGCCTGCAGAAAGCTTGGAGCTTTATAACCGTCAAAGACAAGATCAGCATAAGCAAGATCATGAATCACCATAACATTATGTTCTTTTGCATAATCCACAATTTTTTCAAAAAACTCCAGATTAACAACCTCTGTTGTTGGATTATGAGGAAAGCTGATAATCAGTAGTTTTGGCTTGGGCCATGCCTGTTTTGTAGCCTCCATCAGGTTTTCAAAAAAATCCGAATCCGGCCCAACAGGTATCAATCGGACATCTCCGCCAGCAATAATTGCTGAATAAGGATGAATAGGATAGGTCGGACTCTGAGTAAACACAACATCACCCGGTCTTATTGTAACAAGCACGAGATGGGAGATTCCGTCTTTAGCGCCGATTGTAACTATTGCTTCCTCTTCATGGTCTATATCAACGTCAAACCTTCGTTTGTACCAGTCCCTAATGGCAATTCTAAGTTTTGTAATACCCTTGGAAGCAGAATACCTGTGGTTTTGGGGTTTTTGTGCCGCCTCCACCAGTTTGTCAACTATATGCTTTGGAGTGGGAAGATCCGGGTTACCCATTCCAAGATCTATAATATCCTGCCCGGCATGTCTTGCATCCATTTTTATCTTATTTACAGTCGTGAAAACATAAGGGGGTAAACGATCAAGCCTTGCAAATTTTTTCATAGAAACAACCTCGTAACTATTAAAATTAAATGTTTATATTTTTGTTAAATTACAACACAAAGAACCTGATGTCAAAAAAAATTGTTTTGACTTTTTGACTTAATCGTTTTAATTTTTGATCAATTAGGAACAACTTTTTAAGGATACACATGAAAGATTCTTTAACATATGCCGATGCAGGAGTAGATATTGACAAGGCCAACAAACTTGTTGGGGTTATAAAAAAGATTGTAAAACATACTCCAAGAACAGGGGTTGTGGGCGAAATAGGAGGTTTTGGCGGTCTTTATTCGCTTAACCTTGCAAATGTGGACAATCCTGTTCTTGTAAGTTCTACAGACGGAGTTGGAACCAAGCTTAAAATAGCGTTTATGATGAACAAACATGACACGGTTGGAATCGATCTTGTAGCCATGTCTGTAAACGATATAGCTGTGCAGGGAGCCAAGCCGCTGTTTTTTCTTGATTATCTGTCAACAAGCAGACTTGACACACAAATTGTTACTTCAATTATCGAGGGGATTGCTGAAGGATGCAGACAGGCTGACTGCGCTTTAATAGGCGGTGAAACAGCGGAAATGCCCGGATTTTATCAAGCAAACGAATATGATCTTGCTGGTTTTGCCGTGGGTATAGTTGATAACAGCAAAATAGTTGACGGATCTGAAATGCATGTCGGTAACACAGTTATTGGGATAGCATCCAGTGGTCTTCACAGCAATGGTTATTCTTTGGCGAGAAAAATATGTTTTGATGTTCTGAAATTAAAAATCGATGATTATATTCCTGATCTTGGAATGACAATAGGCGAAGAGCTTATTAAGCCGACAAAGATATATTCTGCTGTTACTTATAGTATAAACAAGAGATTGCCCGTACATGGGTTTGCCCACATTACAGGCGGAGGAATTGAAGACAATCTTATCCGGGTTATACCAAAAGGATGCGGTATTGAGATGTACAGTAACAGCTGGGATGTCCCCCCTGTTTTTTCTTTTTTACAGAATGCCGGCAATATATCAGACAGAGAAATGATGCGCACTTTTAATAATGGATTAGGGATGATAGCGGTTGTAGCGGAAGATATGGCACAGGATGTGTTAGAACAGCTCAGCGCTATGAAAGAAAAAGGTTTTATAATAGGGAAGGTTGTTGAAAGAAAAGAATCAGACACGCTTATCAAGTGGGTTTGATCAGGATAACACTTTGATATTACATAGAATACAAAAATATCTATTGAGGTTTATTAACTGGATAGCAAAGGGCAGCAAAAACAAGTCTTTGTGCCAGAGTTGAACGATTAAACCAGTTAGCGCCAGGAGGCGTAAATAAAACAGTTTTATTCCCATTAAGTGTATCTATCTTTGAATTGCGACTCTCTTTCCTTTAGCCCAAAAAAAAACTGGAAAAATCGGACCTGATGCTTCACAAAAGACCTCAATTTAAAAAATACAGTTTTATTCGCAGATTAATTGGACACTGTAGGTCCTTGCCAAGAATTTTTAGTTATAGTTTTTTCTGTTTGTTTCTGATCCATGCTTTTGTGTTTGGGAGTGTGGATTTTTCTTTTGCTCAGAGCAATGAGCGAGTATTTAAAGACGATCCTTCCAAACCCTGGCATATTGTTGGTGATGAAATAAGTTTAGACAAGAAAACCAATAAGTATATAGCAAAGGGAAATGTCGTTATTACCAAGGAAAACAAGCGTCTTACAGCAGATTTTGTTCGTTTTGATAATATAAATATGCAGGTGCTGGCTGTTGGCCACGTGATAATGATGGTGGGCGATGACCTGCTTATTGCCAATAAAATGGAAATGGATCTGGAAGCTGAAATAGGAACAGCATATAATGGAACAGTATTTCTTAAGGAAAACCATTTTTATATAAAGGGCGACAAAATTCAGAAAACAGGAAAAGATTCTTATGCTGTAAACAAAGGCAGTCTTACAACCTGTGATGGCGACAACCCTGCATGGAAAGTAACGGGAAGAAATTTAAAGGTTACCATAGAAGGCTATGGTTTTATTACTAACGCCGCGCTTTGGGCAAAAAAAGTGCCTGTTATGTATGCTCCTTTTTTCGTGTTTCCCGCAAAGACAAAAAGGCAGTCAGGTCTTTTGCCGCCCCAGATAGTTTATTCAGAACGGAAATGGGATGAATACATACAGCCTTTTTACTGGGCTATTAACGAGAGCTCAGATGCAACCTTTTATTATCACCATATTGGACGCAGGGGAGAAAAAGCAGGTTTTGAATATCGTTATGTCCTGGATGAAAATTCAAAAGGCACGTTAATGTATGATTTTTTGCAGGACAAGAAGGTGGATGACGGCACGACAGAATCAAGCGAGGAATGGGGATATACAGATGATACGAATGATAAGTTGCGGCCCAATTCAGACAGATACTGGTTCAGGATGAAACATGATCAGTCTCTGGCCTCTGGTTTTACTGCAAAACTGGATATAGATATTGTAAGTGATCAGGATTATCTTCGCGAATTTAAGGACGGTTACACCGGCTTTGATAAAACCGATATGTATTTCCTTAAAAATTTTGGCAGAGACATTGAGGATTATGATGAGTCAACAAGGGTAAACAGCCTTAGCATCAATAAAATCTGGTCGCAATTCAGCTTTAACGCTGAAACGCGCTGGTATGATAATGTAATAAACCGGCGTCGGGATGAGATTGACGACACAACAATACAGATGCTTCCAAACATTGACTTTAATGGATCCAAACAGCAGATATATGGCACCCCCCTGTATTTTGATCTTGATTCCCAATATACGTATTTTTACAGAGAGGATGCTTCAAGGGCACACAGGATGGATGTATATCCAAGATTATATTTGCCCTTAAGATTCAAGAAATATATGTCTTTTGAACCGTCTGTTGGATTTAGAGAGACAGCATGGCATTTTGACAAAGAGGAATACAGATCATCTGACGAAGCAACAATGTACAGGGGAATTTATGATTTTAAAGCAGATGTTTCCTCTGATATATATAAAATATATAATATACAGGCATTTGGTATTGACAAGATAAAACATGCTATAACTCCAAATGTGGTTTATGAATATATACCGGGAAAATATCAGAGCAAATATCCACAGTTTGACAGTCTTGACAGTATTGCAAGAAAAAACCTTGTAACATATTCATTAACAAATGTTTTTACGTCAAGATCGCAGGCTCAGCTTACAGAGAAGGATCCCCCAGATAAAAACACCGATAATTATGTTACAGGCCGTGTGTATAATCAGCTTTGCCGCTTAAAACTGGAACAGAGTTACAATATTAATGAGGCAAAAGAGGACACTCCCTCCCTGTGGGTAAATAAAAAGCAAAAAAGGCCTTTTTCTGCAATATATGGTGAAATACAATTAGATCCGGTCAAATATGTTTCTATGCAGGCAGACACCAAATGGTCTCCATATGAAGGCGATTTTGAATCGCGCAATGTAGCATTAACCGTATCAGATAATCGTGGTGACACAATTTTTGTTGAGCATAGATATACATATGATTCGAGTGTACCTATTAATTCGAGTGAATCTATTTATACGGAGATGACTCTGGCGGTAACTGACCAGCTAAATGTATATGCTGATTATGAGCGTAATATTTACGACAGTCAGGAGATAAAAAGAGGTGTTGGTTTTTTGTATAAGGCCCAGTGCTGGTCTATAGATTTTGGATATACTGATGAAGATAACGACAGGAAATATACCTTTATAATTAATCTTTACGGGCTCGGACAATTTGGCAAAGATATAGTTGGACATACTATGGAAGAACCGCTCTAATTGAGTTTTTAGATGATGATAAAAAATCCCCAGTGGTATGTTTTACATACAAAGAGCAGGTTTGAAAGTATTGCTAATGATCTTCTGTTTAAAAAATCGTTTGAAGTTTTTCTGCCAAAGATCAGAGTAAAAAGTAAACGCCGTGACAGACGAGTAATGCTCAGAGTTCCTCTTTTCCCGGGATATCTGTTCGTTAAAACAGAGCTTGATCCATATCAACGCCTTGAAATCCTAAAAACCGCTGGAGTTGTTCGTTTTATCGGCAACAAAATGGGCGCTGTTTCTGTTGCATCTAAGACCGTTGAGTCACTTCAAATAATGGTCGCAGGAGATAACACCGTATTAACGGGTACGAAATTTAAAGAAGGAGACAGGGTCGCAGTGATTTATGGTCCGTTTACAGGCGTGATGGGCTCTTTTGTGAGATACAGAGGTAAAGACAGGGTTGTTGTGAACATAGAAGCTCTTGGTCAGTTTGCAGCAGTGGATGTGAGTGAAGACTGTGTCGAAAAGCTCCCAGAAATATTGTCATAACTGCTTGACTTTTTAAGGGGTTTTGTTTAACAGTCATAAAACGACTTTCAAATAACTCAACTCAAACAATTTTCTAATTTTAATTTACATCACAACTGAAGACGGATTGTTTAAAGTTATTCTAATTTCAAGTGCCGCAGAGCGGTATAATGCAGCTTTTTACGAATGCGTCAAATGGCAGTTATTTCGAGACCTTTGAAAAATGTTCAATTTTGCTCAAGTTCAAGGAAGGCGACCAAATTTTAAATCAGGTTTAAACGTAGGAATACATTGAGTATTGCGAGGCTTAAAATTTGAGCCTGACGCAGTAATTGGGCAAAAGGGGAGGTTTTGCAAAGGTCTCTTTTCAAAAAGGAGGATACATGAACAAACTGGAGATTATTTCAAGCCTTAAAGCCGAGACTAATATTTCAAGGTCAGACGCGGCCAGGATAGTTAAAATATTTTTTGGTTCAATGCAGGATGCTCTGGTACGGGGAGAAAGGGTGGAAATTCGCGGGTTCAGCAGTTTTTTTGTAAAAGAATACAAGGGATATGCTGGAAGAAATCCAAAGACAGGTGAGCAGGTTGTAATAAAACCAAAAAAACTTCCGTTTTTCAAAGCTGGAAAAGAATTGAAAGACAGGGTAGATAATTAGATTTGTGTCTGAATTTGCAGTCATAGTAAATCAAAAAAAACCAGTACAACTTTTAACAGCCTTTCTGCAGCACGGAACTATTCCCAGCGCCCTTCTTTTTACAGGCATGGAAGGCGTTGGCAAGAGTACGGCAGCTAAAATCTTTGCCATGGCATGCAACTGTCTGAACGTTGATGCAAAAAATATTTTAAAAGACAATAAACGGTTAGAGACAGATCAAATTTGTTCCTGTAGCTCATGCATGAAAATCCGATCAGGAAACCATCCTGACGTCATACATGTTAAGCCATCAGGCGCTTATATCAAAATTTCTCAAATACGTTCTTTGATAGATATTCTTGCAATGAAGCCTTATGAGGCAAAAAAGCGCGTTGTAATAATATCTAATGCACATGCAATGAATCCTTCAGCAGGCAATGCATTGCTCAAGATGCTTGAAGAACCACCTGACAGGACAATTTTAATACTTACCGCAATACAGTCATCAACTCTTCTTCCTACGATTGTTTCCCGCTGTCAACATATCAGGTTTAGCCCGATTTCAGTAAAAAGCATGACCAGTATTTTGATAAAAGAAAAGGGGCTTGATTCTAATGACGCGAAAATAATTGCGATTCTGGCTGGAGGGAACTTGTCAAAGGCTCTTTCAATGGTTAAAAGCGGAAATAGTATAAGCTGGAAGAACAGGCGACAATGGCTTATAAAAGTTTTAAACCGTTATACGACCGGTATGCTTTCTACGCAGCCAGTTGGTTTGTTTTTAGGTTTTGCAGCAGAGTTGTCAAAACACAGGGGCTTTCTACAGGATTCTTTGGCTGTGATAGAATCCTGGCTGAGAGATGTTATTGTATATAAATATTCTCCTGAAAAAATTATAAATCAGGATTTAATAGAGAAGATTAAAGATGCTTCAGAAAAACTTACGGTTAAAGAGATTATTGCAAAAATCGAAGCTGTTCAGAAAGCGCAGAAAGGCATTAAGGCCGGAGCTAACACGTTGCTGACTTTAGAAGTAATGGTAATGCGTCTTATTTAGAGGATGGTTATGGCAAAAATTGTAGGAGTAAGGTTTAAGCCCTGCAGCAAAATTTACGATTTTGACAGTGGTATGTTTGTGCTTAAACGGGGAGATCATGTTATTGTGGAAACAGAGAGGGGCCTCTGTTTTGGAACAGTTGCAATACCTCCAGAGTCATGTGGTGAGAGAATATCGGGCAGAGTGCTTAAAAAGGTGTTTAGGCTGGCAAACGAAGAGGATTTCAGGCAACGAGACAAAAACACTGTAAGCAAAAGTTCAGCACATGCTTTTTGTGTTAACTGCATAAATAAGCTAAAATTAAAAATGAATCTATTTGCTGTCGAAAGTTCATTTGATGGTAGTAAATTAATTTTTTTCTTTACTGCAGACGGCCGTATTGATTTTCGTGAACTCGTTAAAATGCTGGTTAATAAACTTAATGTAAGGGTTGAGATGAGACAGGTTGGAATACGCAATCAGGCCAAGATGAGCGGCGGCATAGGACGATGCGGACGTCTGATCTGTTGTTCCCTGTTTATGAGTAAATTCGAACCAGTTTCCATACGCATGGCAAAAATGCAGGATTTGTCTTTAAATCCTACCAAAATTTCCGGTTTATGCGGCAGGCTTATGTGTTGTCTTACGTATGAATATGAAACATACAGAACTCTTAAGAAATCTTTTCCAAAGATTGGGAAAATGGTGCAGACTAAGAACGGAACCTGCAAGGTAATACGACATAATGTTATAAATAACCGTTTGACGGTACAAATGAGTGATCGCCATGAGAAAGAATTGACCTTAGATGATATTATACAGCAGAAGGAGAAAGAATGACCCAATCCTTTTACATAACCACCCCTATTTATTATGTAAATGCAATGCCCCATCTTGGGCATGCCTATACAACCATCGCAGCCGATGTTATCTGCCGGTTTAATGTTATGAAGGGATCTGATGTTTTCTTTTTGACCGGCACGGACGAACATGGAGACAAGATAGTACGCGCAGCAAGGAAAGAGAATATAACCCCCAGGGCTTATGTAGATAAAATAAGCAATATGTACAGAGAGCTTTGGCCCAGGCTGAAGATTAATTATAGTAGTTTTATACGCACTTCTGATGAATCTCATATTGCTTTAGTAAAACAGATACTGCAAAAAATTTATGATTCAGGCGATATATATTTTAGCGAGTATGAAGGACTGTACTGTTTTGGATGTGAACGTTTTTTGACTGAGCGCGAGCTGGTTGACGGCAAGTGCCCGGATCATCTTGTTGAACCGGAACTGATCAAGGAATCCAACTATTTTTTCAAGATGAGCAAGTATCAGGATTGGCTTATTGATCATATTGAAAAACATCCTGATTTTATCCGGCCAGAGAGATATAGAAACGAAGTTATGTCGTTTTTAAGCAAACCTCTTGAAGATCTTTGCATCTCGCGTCCAAAAACCCGGCTTAAATGGGGAATTACCATGCCCTTTGATAAAGAGTATGTTACATATGTATGGTTTGATGCTCTTTTAAATTATATTTCAGCACTTGGTTATCCTGATGGGGATCTGTTTAAAAAATTCTGGCCGCATACCCAGCATATAGTCGCAAAGGATATTCTCAAGCCCCATGGTATATACTGGCCTATCATGCTTAAGGCCGCAGGCATTCCGGTGTATAACCATCTGAATGTTCATGGATACTGGAATATTGATCAAACCAAGATGTCTAAAAGTCTTGGCAATATTGTAGATCCTCTTAAACTCAAAAACATATACGGACTTGATGCCTTCAGGTTTTTTTTAATGCGGGATATGGTATTTGGGCTTGATTCCAGTTTCAGCGAAAAAGGGCTGGTGGGGCGAATTAACGCGGATCTTGCCAATGATCTGGGAAACCTGTTTTCCAGAGTTTTAGCAATGGTGCATAAATATTTTAAGGGCATAGTTCCAGGGGTTGATCCAGAAGTGCAAAGCGAATTTAATCTGGGTCTTGAGTCAGATGCCATTGAAACCATTGCTGCATATGAACTTGCAATGGAAGACTTTGGTTTTCATAAAGCACTTGTGGTGATATGGGAATTAATCGGCAAGATGAATAGATATGTCGATTTTACTGCGCCATGGGAACTCGCAAAGAAGAAAGCCAGTAAAAAACAGCTGGAGCTTGTAATCAACAATCTTCTTAATGGGCTTGGAGTAATAGCCGGTCTCGTTTATCCGGTCATGCCGGATACATCGGCCCTCATGCAGAAACATCTTGGCCTGGATATGGATCTGATTAAAAATGGATATTTCAACAAGCTCGAAACCCTGAAAAAATGGACGATAATTGATCCAGGCACACAGCTTCCAAAGGGAATAACACTTTTTCCAAGAGTTGATATGAAAAACAATAAAAATTTTGCGCAGGAAGAAACATCCGGCACAAGCAGTTTGTTGGAGATAAAATCCGAAATACCAATAGAAACATTCGGTGCAATTGATCTCAGGGTGGGTATTGTACTCAGCGCTGAATCAATTCCAAGGGCAAAAAAACTGCTTAAATTAGAGGTTGATCTTGGAGAGAAGAGAACACTCATAGCCGGCATTGCCGCAAGCTATAAACCTGAAGACCTGGTTGGCAAGCAGGTAATCGTGGTTGCCAATTTAAAGCCGGCAAAAATAATGGGAATAGTTTCAAACGGAATGGTTCTGGCAGCGGTCGATGATAAGGGTTGTTCTTTAGTGACGGTTGACAGGACGGTAAAACCTGGAACAGCCCTGGGTTGAAGCTTGTTTAAAACAAATTTGAATTTTTAATTATACCGGAGGATTTAGAATGCCTGGTTTTGAAATATTTGGTGATGAGGAACGGAAAGAGGTTCAGGATGTGCTTGATACAGGTGTGTTGTTTCGTTATGGTTTTGATCAGGCGCGAAACGGACACTGGAAAGCAAAATCTTTTGAGGCAGAGTTGTCAAAGCTTACCGGAGCACAATATTGCCACCTGTGTTCCAGCGGTACTGCCGCTCTTGGTATTGCCTTGGCTGCATGCGGAGTGGGAGCTGGAGATGAGGTAATCGTTCCTCCCTTTACTTTTGTCGCAACTGTAGAGGCCGTTCTTGGAGCAGGAGCAGTGCCGGTGTTTGCTGAAATAGATGAGACATTGTGCCTTGATCCTGATGCTGTTGATTCTGTTATTACCTCTCGTACAAAGGCAGTGCTGCCGGTTCACATGTGCGGTGCAATGGCACGCATTGATGAAATCAGGCTGCTTTGCGAAAAGAAAGGTCTTGTTCTTATAGAGGATGCCTGCCAGGCTCTTGGCGGTTCACTTAACGGAAAGGCTTTAGGAACATTCGGCCACATGGGATGCTTTTCTTTTGATCCTGTTAAAACCATTACATGCGGTGAAGGAGGAGCAGTTATAACTAATGATAAAAAGCTCTATACAATTGCCGAAGGTTATGCGGATCATGGTCATGATCATAAAGGCAGTGACCGAGGGCTTGAAACCCATCCTTTTCTTGGCACAAATTTTCGCATAAGTGAGCTTAACGCAGCGGTTGGATTAGCCCAGTTAAGAAAAATAAATTACATACTGGAAAAACAGCGGGAACATAAAAAAGCCATAAAGAATGCCATGTCGCAGTTTTCGGAAATCACTTTTAGAAAGGTGCTTGATGAAAATGGAGATTCAGCCACCTTTCTTTCGTTTTTTCTGCCCAAAGAAGAACATGCCCGGACCCTGACAGCCAAACTTGCCAGCGCCGGAGTTGACAGCTGTTTTTACTGGTATGATAACAACTGGCACTATGTTCGTCAGTGGGATCATTTTAAAAAGCTAAAGTCTGCTGCAAAACTTCCGGCCAGTATGTTTGAAAATTGTCCTGATTACGAAAACATGAATCTTGTGCAGTCTGACAATATAATGGGCAGAACCATATCAATGCTGATAAAGCTTTCGTGGACAAAAGAAGAGCTTGGCCGGAGAATAGAAAAGATTGTTGAAGTTTTAAGTAAAATGAACTGGTAATAATCCGACGAATTCATGAGTAAAACCATGGTTTTTGAAGGTTGTTTAATAAAAGGATAATAATATGTTTAGAAATTTTAAAATGGTTTCCCGCGTTGTTTTTGGCAGAGGCTGCTTTAACCAGCTCGATGATATTCTCGCAGAAAAAAGAGGTGTTGATAATTCTTTTGTCGTTTTTTTAGTTGATGATGTTTTTGAGAAAAGTCCTCTGGCAAAAAGAATACCCGCAAGAGGCACAGACCTTGTAATATGGGTAAATGCTGATGATGAGCCCAAGACACTGTATGTTGATAAACTTGTACAGGAAATCAGGGATTATTCAGAGATGCTGCCTGACGGCGTAGTCGGTATAGGTGGTGGAAGCGCCATGGATCTTGCCAAAGCTGTTTCTTTGATGCTGACAAATGCGGGTTCTGCCGCGGATTATCAGGGATGGGACTTAATAAAAAAACCAGCTGTCTATCATGCCGGTATTCCAACTCTTTCCGGGACAGGGGCGGAAGTATCTCGAACAACGGTTCTTACCGGCCCTGTAAAAAAGCTGGGCATAAACTCAGACTATACAGTATTTGACCAGATTGTACTGGACCCGGAACTGATTGCCGGCGCTCCGACTGATCAGCGTTTTTATACAGGCATGGACTGTTATATCCATTGCGTGGAATCTTTAACCGGCACATATCTTAACTCTTTCAGCAAGGCATACGGTGAAAAAGCCATGAATCTTTGCAGAGAGGTGTTCTTAAATGACAATCAGGAAGACAGCGATGACAAGCTGATGATGGCATCATACTGCGGTGGAATGAGTATTGCCTATTCTCAGGTTGGAATATGCCATGCCCTGTCTTATGGCCTTTCTTTTGTTTTAGGCGTTCACCATGGAATAGGAAATTGCATAGTTTTTGACTGTCTTGATGAATATTATAAGGAATCGGTTGTTGAGTTTCGAAAGATGATGGACAAGCACAGTATAAGTCTCCCGAAAAATCTTGTGTCAGGTATCGACGAGGCCGCTCTGGACAAAATGGTTGATGTTGCCCTTGTTCTTGATCCTCTGTGGGAGAATGCGCTTGGATCAGACTGGAAAAAAATTATGACCAGGGAAAAAATTAAAGAACTGTATCAAATGATGTAAAAAAGACTTTTCCGTTTTGCGGCACTTGAAACCAGAATAACTTTAAACAATAAGTCTTGATGAATTTGTAAAAAGTCGAATTTGTTCGCTCTGTGAGCATTTTTGGGATTCAGATTAATCCCGGCTAAATTGC
>CAYYMU010000001.1:0-57134 GCA_964472445.1 uncultured Desulfobacteraceae bacterium | reverse complement strand
ATCACGGATATTTTTTCTTTTGTTATCATATAACTATTCAGGCACAGAGGGGCATTGATTTTTGCCAGACCTGCAAATCTCTATATGTTCTTATTTTGCTTTGTGCCACTGTGCCTTTGTCCCTGTGTGCCTGAGTAGTTACTGTATTTAAACCTATCTGCGGTCATCTTTGTAAATCTGTGGCTGAATAGTTACAATTATTTAAAGGTCGAGTTCTTCAAAACGAGTGAATTCTTAAAAATTAACCTTGCGTTGTAATGCCTGTTATGATAATTTCTAAAAAAATATAATTCAACATAAAAAAATAAAACATATTCTAATACATTTAAGTTTTATGGAGGATAGTTATTTATGAAAACATTAATTGGAGGAGCCATCACGGCGGTACTGGGTATTATAGGCATATCTATATGGTGGAAACCATTTTTGCAGCTTTTAGCAGGCGCTATACCAATAATGCTTTTATTGGGAGGTGGATTAGCACTTTATCTGGGGTTTGATGAACTCAAGGACAGATGGCAGAAAGAGGATGTGCCGGCGAGCAATGTGTCAAATAACCCCGAAGATGAAGAAAAATACAAAAAAGAAATAGATGATCTGAAAAAAGAAATCGATACATTAAAAACACAAGAAAAATAATTGGCTAATGTAATCATGAAACCTTTGAGACCATTGCAATGTCTTGCTTTTCAGGGGCTTCATGATTTTTCAATAGTCTTTTTTATAGCTGAAGTAGCAAGAAAATCCGCTCTTTCGTTTCCCTCAAGGCCGTCGTGGCCTTTTACCTTGATTAATTTCAGATCGCTGAATTTCGCAATCAGTTTTTTGATCGATTCTATTAATTGTATGTTTTTTTTTGCCTTCCACCCAAGCGTAAGAACCCCGTACGAATAACTGCTGTCTGTAAAAATTCTTACAGGATAATCATAATGTTTCAGCTCCAAGAGGGCTGTTTTAATTGCTTCAAGCTCTGCGATGTTGTTGGTTGCAACCCCTATATTTTTCGATATTTCCTTTTCGTGGTCTTTGAAACGCAGCAAAACTCCTGCTCCTGAAGGCCCTGGATTACCGGAAGATGCGCCGTCTGTATAAATAAAAATTGTATTCTCGCTTACAGCTTCTTTATTGAATTCTGCGTTGTGCTCTGTTTTTGTATCAAGCTTAACTGTAGAGTTTTTGTCTGGTCTGTTTTTTTTAAGTTCTTTATTCTCAGGTTGCAATGACTCAACAGGTCTGACCCCGTTTTCGTGAACCCAGTATTCATGATCCTGATCAAGCTGATATTTTATCAGGACCTTACCATTTGTTATAATTGGTTTTCCATTTTGTTCTGTTGCCATCCATACCTTGTTTTTTTTAAATACCATCCGTTTCCAGGCTGGTTGCTTTTTTTCCACTTCAGATCTCCTGAGACCGTAATATTTTGTTTTATCCAACAAAAATTTATTGTTACATGAATTACCACTAAGAACACACAAAATAAATTAAAAATGGTTGATTTATTTGTTTAACTGTAAAGATAAAATTGGCGACTCACCTTAATAAACTTATTTATATCATCCTCCCAGGATGCCGCCATCTCATCAATGTTGTCAAAATTTTCTATTTGTTTTCGTATTTTCTTGTCGCCGATTATAAGATCAATCGGAAATTTCTCAAATTCATACTCATATGGCGGCGGTTTCCAATCAAACTGATTTTTATTATAAAAAATTACAGCTCGGAGCAACTTGAGTGTGGTTATATAAGGCCGGTATTTATCTGGCTCGGTTATATGGATCTGGAAGCCCTTGCATTGTTTTCCCTGCCATTTGTTTGATGTGGGTTCAAATACGGTTTGCCTTAGAACCATGCCCGGCAGCCTGTTTAAGTCAGATTCAGATAAAATCTTTTCTGTATTGATAAACGGAGCTCCAAAAAGTTCAAAGGGCTGAGTTGTCCCCCTGCCCTCGGAAATATTGGTTCCTTCCCATAATACCTGGCCAGGGTAAACCATTGCAGATACAGGTGTCGGCAGGTTGGGTGATGGTGGAATCCATGGAAGGCCTGTGTCTTGAAAATACATACTTCTGCGCCAGCCTTTCATTGGGATAACCGTTAGATCGCAGCTAATCTTAAAATGGTTGTTAAACATAAGTGCCAGCTCGCCTATGGTTAATCCATGTCGCATTGGTATTGGGTATCTGCCTACAAATGATGAATATTCAGGAGACAGACAATTTCCTTCCACCATTAAACCGTTTATGGGATTTGGCCTGTCAAGGATCAGTACTTTTTTCCCGAACTTTTTCGCTGCTTCAAGGCAAAAGGACATGGTGTAAATAAAGGTATAAACCCTTGTCCCTGCATCCTGCAGGTCAATAATGATAACATCGATTAAATCAAACATCTCTTTGGCAGGAATTCTGGTTTTACCGTAAAGGCTGAAAACAGGAATTTTCAACAATGAATCAACCACATTTTGTGATTCTATCATATTATCCTGTTTTTCCGCAAAAAATCCATGCTGAGGTGAAAACAGGGCTGTGAGTTTACCTGGAAAATGTTTTTCTATTAATGCACGGGAAGAAGACAGGTTTTTATCAACTGAAGCAGAATTACTTAAAAGACCCAGGAGCTTTTTTGTTATCCATTCAGGCGGACTCTTAATAAAGTTTTCAAGACCTGTTTGGATCGGCGTGTTTTTACCATTAAAAGATTTCATAATTCTTGACCTCTAAACCACGATTTATGATCTAAAGCAATTAGTATTATATGCATAGAAGTTCTTCATGCAACAACTTTACTATTCCCGCCATTGTCTCGCCAGCCTTGCCATTTATGACTATGTCCGCAATCTTGTCACATGACGTCTCGCCGATGTTGATGATAACCAGTTTTGCGCCTGTTTCTTTTGCATATACCGGCATAAAAGCTGCCGGATGTACTACAAGTGAAGAACCTATGGCAATCAAAAGATCGCAATTCCCAGAGTGTTTTATAGCAGCGTCCATTGTTATTGATGGAAGAGCTTCGCCAAAGAAGATGATATCCGGCTTTAAAATACCGTGACATTTTTCACAGTCTGGAATTTCAATCCCCTTTTTTAGTTTTTCTTTGATATATTCAATATCATACTGTTCACCGCAACTCAGGCATCTGACTAATTTCATGGTTCCATGTAATTCAAAAACCTTATCAGGAGAATTCCCTGCCTTCTGATGAAGATCGTCTATGTTCTGTGTAATAACGCAATCAAGCTTGTCCAGTTTTTCTAATTCTGCGACAGCATAGTGAGCCTGATTAGGCATGATGTTTGAAAAAAGGCCTCCTTCAACGAGAATTTTCCATTGCTTTTTTCTTGTTTCTTCACTGCTTAAAAATTTTTGTATGGTAAAATCATCAGGCTCGAATTTGGTCCAGATTCCTCCGGAACTGCGAAAATCAGGAATTCCCGATTCCGTGCTGATACCTGCTCCGGTAAAAACAACGATCCGTTCAGAAATTGAAATCATTTCTGCCACGGCTCTGATCTTTTCATCCAAGAGGCAAGGATATGTCATTTTGTTGGCCTTCTAATATAGAACTCAGGGATAATCCTGAATTCTGAGGGTTTGTAATTTTTTTTACTCCAGACATTAACTGCCCATCACAAGCAAGGGTTCCGTTATAATTCGATGCCAAGTGCTTAAACTTAAAAACTTTATATCCTGGCATATCAATTTAAATATTGTGTAAAATTATTATGCCTATAAAAAGGAAAATCGGAACACCCACTAATGCTATGTACTGCACATTCTTTTTAAATATACTTGTCATTATTTGAGCTAAGCAGAAACCAATAATAAGTACTATAAATGGACTCCACCACTTAAACATGTAAGCAGTAGCGAGTGCTGAACTTGGTAAAGAAATAAAACCGGCAATTTTTATCAGAGAAGTATTTTTTTCATACCGGTTGCTAATATGCCAATTTTTAAGTTTAGCATAATGATCATAGGAAAGCACGACCCACGAAAAACTGGCGAGCAGAGTGAAAATGCTAATTATAATATAAGAATTCATATTATTTATTCTCCATAAAACCTTTTAATCAAGATACAGTTAATTACTTTAATAATTCGTAACTATTCAGCCGCCTATCTACGCTGATCATCACTGATATTTTTTCTTTTATTATCATATAACCACTCAGGCACAGAGGGGCAAGGGCACAGAGGGGCATAGTTGTCTTGCCTATTTGTTGCCGCTTAACTTCCTGATTAAGCTGCTAAGCATTCGTTTTATCTCTCGGCTTAATTCAGATAACTTATCGAATTCGTATCTTTTCAAATAATACAGGTTCATAGAAATTTCTATCTGGGTTTGCAATTCATCAGGAACAGAGGGGCATTGATTTTTGCCAGACCTGCAAATCTCTATATGTTTTTATTTTGCTTTGTGCCACTGTGCCTTTGCCCCTCTGTGCCTGAGTAGTTACTGTATTTAAACCTATCTGCGTTCATCCTCCTGAGGCGGACAAGTCTGTGTTAATCCGTGGCTGAATAGTTACAATAATTCTAACATAAAAAATAACATAAACGCAAATATCTCAACCCTGCTGAGAGGCATGTCGGCAGTCAGGAAAATTTTCGGAATACACTTAACATTTGCGGTTTAAGGGTCTATAGTTTTATAGCCTTTTTCTTATACAATGTCTTTTGCTTGCTTCACAGATAAAATTATTTCGCTTGATTCCGGTCATCTTTGATTTTTTTTAAGACAATCAATTTTTGTGTGATTTGTGGTAAAAACATCGCGTTGCGCTCCTTAGAATTTACCACGATTGTTACAAAATTTTTTGATTTGATTAAAGATTATTGACATAAGGCTCAATTTAATTTTACAAATCAGCGGTTTTGTAACTGTCTAAATTAAACAGGGAGACTTTTTAGAAATTGAGCATTTTTCAAAGGCCTCATACGGAGAGTTAAGTGGAATCTTTTAAAATTGTAATAGCAATTATGATTTTTTCGATTCCGGCGGTTTTTATACCCCACTCGGCATACGCAGATGAGAACCTTTCTGAAACATTCGACTCAAAGGCTGCACAGTTGGCAGAATCCGGTTTTATTACAGGCTTTGGCAGCGGGAACATTGATGAAGGTGATTATCAGCCTGTTTTGTTTATCTGGCATCTGGCAATTGGTCCTAATCAATATTTTAGCGTGCCAGAACACAGCAAAGGTAAAATTACATTTTATATGGAACCACAGATTAATCCGGTTCTAAATCCTGAGACAGACATTGAATGTGGAATAGGTCTGGGTTAAGGATTCATGTATCGGCTTACAGAAAGATTGTCTCCATATATACTGGCTGGCGCAAGCCCTCATTATATATCGGTGAATACAGCAAAACAGGCCAATGGTTTTGCATTTTCCGATATTATAGGGGCAGGGTTCTATTATTTTCTTAATGGAAAATCAGCCATAATCATAGGATACAGATTCAGGCATATGTCCAGCGCCAATCTATCACAGCCTAATAATGGTATCGAAAGCCATTTTGGGACAATAGGGTATTCAATATTTTTTTAATTGAGGGGTTTTTATGGGTGGTTTATTCGGAAGTGTTTCAAAACAGGATTGTGTAAATGATTTGTTTTACGGGACTGATTATCATTCACATCTTGGTACAAAACGCGGTGGACTTGCTGTTAAAAATTCCAAAGAATTTACAAGGTCTATTCATAATATTGAAAATGACTATTTCAGGTCCAAATTTGAGTCAGATCTTCCTAAATTAAAAGGCAATAAAGGAATTGGAGTTATCAGCGATAATGATTCACAGCCTCTTATTATCGGTTCCCATCTGGGTACATTCGCAATTGTAACTGTTGGCAAAATTGTCAATATCGAAGAGCTTGTTGCCAAAGCATTTTCAGATAAACTGCATTTTTCAGAAACAACCGGAGGGATAACAAATCCTACAGAACTGGCGGCAATGCTGATCTGTGGAAAAGGATCTTATGAGGAGGGCATTGAAAATGCTCAAAAACTCATTAAAGGTTCATGTTCAATGCTTTTGCTTACAGAAAAAGGGATTTTTGCTGCAAGGGACAGATTGGGCAGAACCCCTGTTGCCATTGGAAAAAAAGAAGGTGCGTATGCAGTATCTTCTGAAACATGCGCATTTCCTAATCTTGGATACGATGTTGAAAAATATCTTGGGCCGGGGGAGATTGTCCTTTTGACACCAGAGGGATGTGAACAGAAAAAAAAGCCGGAAAGTAAGATGCAGATATGCTCTTTTCTCTGGATTTATTATGGTTATCCTGCATCTTATTATGAAGGAATAAACGTAGAGTCTGTCAGATACAGGTGCGGACGCTATCTTGCAGAAAATGACGATATAGATGTAGATTGTGTTGCAGGAGTACCAGATTCGGGAATTGCTCATGCAATTGGCTATGCAAATAAAAAGAAAATTCCATATACACGACCATTTGTTAAATATACCCCGACCTGGCCCAGAAGTTTTATGCCTCAAAACCAGGAGCGGAGAGATATTATTGCAAAAATGAAGCTTATCCCGGTAAGATCGATGATTGAAAACAAGAAAATTCTTTTTTGTGAAGATTCAATTGTAAGAGGTACTCAGTTGGAGGATAATGTTCAAATATTATTTGATTACGGCGCAAAAGAGGTGCACATGCGCCCAGCCTGCCCTACTTTAATTTATCCCTGTGAGTTTCTAAATTTTTCTGCATCTCGATCGACACTCGATCTTGCAGGCCGTAAAGCAATTAAAGAACTTGAAGGGAGTGATGATAAGTTTCTGGATGAATATGCAATTGCCGGATCGGAAAGAAGTAATGCTATGATAGATACAATAAGGAAAAGGTTGAAGCTTACCTCATTAAAAATGCAAAAACTGGAAGACCTTGTAAAAGCTATTGGTTTGCCAAAGGAAAAACTGTGTACTCACTGCTGGGATGGATCCAGTTATTATAAGTAAACCTGATGGCGTCGTAAAAAGCCCCATCTACTGAGCTTGTTCGCCTCAGGTACGGCTTTCGTCTGAATGACGGGAAATGATATGTAGTTTTTTCGGGTTATCGTAACAGTTATAATTAAATTATCAAGCGAAAGGAATTTTTAATGCCAAAACGCAACGATATAAAAAAGATACTTATTATTGGTTCGGGCCCTATAATCATTGGCCAGGCATGTGAATTTGACTATTCAGGCACTCAGGCATGCAAGGCACTGCGTTCTCTTGGCTATGAAATTGTTCTTGTAAACTCGAATCCTGCAACAATTATGACAGATCCTGGTATGGCCGATGTTACATATATTGAGCCTCTTAACCTTAAAGTGCTGACAGAAATTATTAAAGCAGAACGACCAGATGCCCTGCTTCCAAATTTAGGAGGTCAGTCAGCTCTTAATTTATCATCTGAGCTGGCGGAGTCAGGTGTGCTTGATGAATACAATGTAAAGGTTATTGGTGTAAATATTGATGCTATTAAAAGGGGAGAAGACCGTACAGCTTTCAAGGAAACCATGAATAGCCTTGGTATTGAAATGCCGGAGAGTCAAACAGTAAACAAGGTTGAAGATGCTGAGAAAATTGCCGCAGAAATAGGTTATCCTGTTGTGATTCGCCCTGCCTATACCATGGGTGGAACCGGAGGCGGCCTGGTGTATAATATTGAAGAGCTTCGTACAGTCGCTGCGAGGGGTTTGTCTGAAAGTCTTGTAAACCAGATTCTTGTGGAGGAATCGGTTTTAGGCTGGGAAGAACTCGAGCTGGAAGTAGTAAGAGACGCTAAAAATCAAATGGTTACGGTTTGCTTTATTGAAAATGTCGATGCCATGGGTGTACACACTGGTGATTCTTTCTGCACCGCGCCTATGATGACTATTGAGCCTGGTTTGCAAAAGCGTCTTGAAAAATATTCCTATGCTATTGTTGAAGCAATTGAGGTAATAGGTGGAACAAACATTCAATTTGCCCATGACCCTGATACAGACAGAGTTGTTGTAATTGAAATCAACCCGAGAACTTCCAGATCCTCAGCCCTGGCATCCAAGGCAACCGGTTTTCCAATCGCCTTGATCTCTTCCATGCTGGCATGTGGTTTAACTCTGGATGAAATTCCCTACTGGCGTGATGGAACCCTTGAAAAATATACACCTTCGGGTGACTATGTGGTTGTAAAATTTGCGAGATGGGCTTTCGAAAAATTTAAAGGTGTTGAAGATAAACTTGGAACCCAGATGCGTGCTGTTGGCGAAGCCATGAGTATTGGTAAAAACTATAAGGAGGCTTTTCAAAAAGCAATCAGATCTCTTGAGATTAATCGCTATGGCCTTGGTTTTGCTAAGGACTTTAACAAAAAATCTCTAAATGAATTAATGAGCATGCTGGCTGTTCCAACAAGCGAGCGACAGTTTATGATGTATGAGGCTCTGCGAAAGGGAGCCAAAATTCAGGATCTTTACAAGCTTACACATATTAAATCATGGTTTATTAAACAGATGAAGGAGCTGGTTGATTTTGAAGAAAAGATTTTAGCATATAAAGAGAAAATGCTTCCGGATGATCTGCTTGTCAGCGCGAAAAAGGACGGATTTTCAGACAGATATCTTTCCTTTCTTATTGGAATTCCAGAAAAGGATATAAGGAAGAAACGCGCTCTGTTAGGGGTTGTCGAGGCATGGGAATCAGTGCCGGTAAGCGGTGTTGAAAATGCAGCTTATTATTATTCTACCTATAATGCGGTGGATAAGACCAAGGTAAGCGACCGCAAAAAAATTATGGTGCTTGGCGGTGGTCCTAATCGTATAGGACAGGGGATTGAATTTGATTACTGTTGCGTGCATGCTGCATTTGCAATTCGTGATGCAGGGTATGAATCAATTATGGTTAATTGTAACCCTGAGACAGTTTCTACTGATTATGACACCTCAGACAGGCTTTATTTTGAACCCCTTACTGTTGAAGATGTTTTAAGTATTTACGAAAAGGAAAAGCCGGAAGGGGTTATTGTTCAGTTTGGAGGGCAGACACCCCTTAATATTGCCAGTGAACTTGAAAAAGCAGGTGTCATAATTTTGGGGACCTCTCCTGATGCAATAGATCTTGCAGAGGACAGGGATAGATTCCGCAAGGTTATGCAGAAACTTGGAATTCCTCAACCAGAATCAGGCATGGCCAGTACCATGGAAAAAGCGCTGGAAATAGCCAAAAGAATCGGATACCCGTTAATGGTCAGGCCATCTTACGTTCTTGGCGGACGGGCCATGGAAATTGTTTATGATGAAGAGATGCTTTTGCATTATATGTCTGCGGCTGTAGATATTTCACCGGACAGACCCATACTGATAGATAAATTTCTTGAAAACGCCATTGAAGCCGAAGCAGATGCGATTTCAGATGGAGCAGATGCATTTGTTCCAGCTGTTATGGAGCATATTGAACTGGCAGGTGTGCATTCAGGCGATTCTGCCTGCGTGATTCCTCCTGTAAGTATTCCTTTAAAGCATATAGAGACTATTAATGAATACACAAGAAAAATTGCTGTTGAGCTAAACGTAGTCGGGCTTATGAATATCCAGTATGCTATTGCAAATAATACTGTTTATATTCTTGAGGCCAATCCAAGGGCATCACGAACCGTGCCGATTGTTTCCAAAGTATGCAATTTTTCCATGGCACGGCTTGCAACCCAGATAGTTATGGGCCAAAAGATTTCTGATTTAAATCTTAAACAAAAGCAAATACCTTATTTTGGTGTTAAGGAAGCTGTCCTGCCATTTAAAATGTTTCCTGAGGTTGACCCTCTTTTAGGGCCGGAGATGAGGTCTACCGGAGAAGTTTTAGGCTTGGCCGATTCATTTGGACTCGCTTTTTTCAAATCTCAGAAAGCAACCCAGCTTTCACTTCCGCTTGAAGGGACAGTTCTTATTACTGTTGCCAACAAAGATAAGCCGAGTGTTTTGGAGCCCTCCAGGCTATTCTCAGATTTGGGGTTTAAGATTTTATCTACAAATGGAACGCATGATTTTTTAAAAAAGCATGGTATTGAGTCAGAAACCATCCGCAAGCTGGGATATGGCAGACCACATATCGTTGATGCTGTTAAAAACGGAGAAATCCAGTTGATTATAAATACGCCAAGTGGCAAAGAGAGCAAGGATGATGATTCATATATCCGGAAGGCTGCGATAGAGTACAAAATTCTAAATATTACTACTTCTGCAGCCGCTCTGGCTGCTGCAAAGGGAATTGCCGCACGAAGAGCAGGCAAATCCATGGTGAAATCGCTTCAGGCCTATCATGCGGATATCAGATAATTTAGCATTGTTTTTATTTGATTAAGTATGTAAATATGAAATTCATATGAAAATATATTTTAATCAGGCCTCAGGATTATATATATGCATTTTAATCAAAGGACCGTTGCTGGATTAATCAAATGCTCTGGTGTAGGTATTCATTCGGGCAAAAAGGTTAATCTGACAATCAAACCTGCGCCGGTAAATCACGGCATAAAATTTAAAAGAGTAGATCTTCCAGACAGCCCTAGCATATCCGCACATTTTAATATGGTTGTGGATACGAGCCTTGCAACTGTAATAGGATATGATGGATTTATTGTTTCAACAATAGAGCATCTTATGTCAACCTTTGCCGGACTGTCGATTGATAATGCTCTTGTTGAGATTGACAGCTACGAGATGCCCATAATGGACGGCAGCGCTGGGATTTTCACATCTTTAATAATGGAGGCAGGCATAAAGAAGCAGGATGCCAAGCGCTGCTTTTTTGTAATAAAAAATCCCATTGAGTTAGAAAAAGGTGAAAAATTTGTCGGAATATATCCAGCATCTTCATTTAAAATAACCTGCGATATCAATTATGAGCACCCTCTGGTTCAAAGACAATCTTATACAATAGATTTTTCTGAGGAGGTGTTTGAGCGCGAAATATGCAGGGCAAGAACTTTTGGTTTTTTTCATGAATATGAAGAACTGAAGCGTTTGGGACTCGGATGCGGCTGTTCGCTGGATAATGTTGTTGTAATAGATGAAAATAAGATACTAAACAAGGATGGTTTGCGATACAAAGATGAATTTGTGCGGCATAAACTCCTTGATTGTATAGGCGATTTTGCGCTTTTAGGTATGCCGATTTTAGGCCACATTAAAGTTAGCAGATCAGGTCATTTTTTTAATCATGCGTTTTTAAAAAAAATATTTGCACAGAAAGAATCATGGGAAACCAGAGTAATGGGCAGTTAAGCAGGGTTATAAGGGTTTAATTTCTTAATAATCCAAGTCCGTTAAGATTTTTTCCTACGGTGAAAATGACAGATAATGATGGTTTTGCAAAAGTCTCTCTTAATGGGTGCGATTAAACTTGTGAAACCCTGTCCATTAACCAGGTTGAGATAAGAATCTTTTATATATTATGTTATCAATGACTTGCCGCAGAATTATTATCATACTTCTTTGTCTGTTTATTACACTGCCCTGCCCTGCGTTTGCTTATGAGGTAAAACTTACAGATATAATTGTCAGTAACACACGCGATGATCTTCTGGTTTTTCTTAATATTGACGGGGCTTTTAACGATAAGATGAAAAAAGGTATTCTAAAGGGGGTGGAAACGACCTTCTTCTTTTATATCGATCTTTATCAGAAACGCAATATGTGGTTTGATAATAAGATTGCCGATATAAAAATAACACACATGATTAAATATAATAATTTGAAGAAGGAATTTGTTATTACACGGTCATGGGAAAAGGATAAACCCCTGGTTACGCAATCTTTTGAAGAGGCTCAAAAGCTGATGGCGGAGATTAACAGCCTGAAAATTATTGAACTCAACAGTCTCCAAAAAGGCGATTACTATCAAATAAGAGCCAAGGCAGAAGTCGGCAAATTAACCCTTCCATTTTATCTGCACTATATTCTGTTTTTCGTCTCTTTATGGGATGTTGAAACAGATTGGTACACATTAGATTTTATATACTGAAAATCTTAATTGTTCCGCATCTATTATGAGTAATAATATATTCAAAAGCCCAAAACCTTTTATTCCAGAACAAGAACGCAAAAGACGTAAACGTGAAGGCATACTGATTGTTGTTATTATTCTTGTTGTTATTGTCCTGGCTTTTGTTGAAAACAGGGTAATACATTTTGGGGCGGAAATACCAATTTCTAATACAATATTGATGTTCATATTGATTAACATCAATATGTTGCTGCTTCTCCTTTTGATATTTCTTGTATTCAGAAATCTGGTAAAGCTTCTTTATGACAGGAAGCGCAAGGTGATGGGTGCAAAGCTTCGCACAAGACTTGTTGCAGCCTTTGTTACACTTACTCTTTTACCTACTATTGTACTTTTTTTCTTTTCGATAAGCTTTATTACAACCAGCATTGAATTCTGGTTTAATGTTCCAGTGGAAAAGGCTCTTGAAAATTCGTTGCTTGTTGGACGGCACCTGTATAATAATGCAGAAGAAAACAACAGTTTTTATCTGGAAAGAATCGCTTATCAGATAAATACCAGAAAACTTTTAGATGAACAGAAAAAGAAAGCTCTTTCCCACTATGTTCAGGTTGTTCAAAGGGCATTTAATGTTGATGCTGTTGAAATTTACAGCCCCAATGCGAACCGTCTTACATTCGCCCTTGCCAAGGAACTGGAAGATAAACCCTTTCGAGTTGTTTCTGTGGATAATTTTCAGAAGGACATAGAACTTAAAGGTGTGAGATCGGTTTTTGAAAAAAATCCAAAAGGAGAGATTATAAGAACTATCGGGACCATTCCTTTTGGCATAAAAAATACAGACGCAAAAGCTTTTATTGTAGTATCTGTTTTAATCCCTGCCGACCTTTCTGAAAATATGGCATCCATATCAAGAGGTTTTGAGGAATATCAGCAAATAACACTCCTTAAAAAACCAATCCAGACAACCTATTATATTACACTTTCAATTGTGGCGCTTCTGGTTGTTTTTTGTGCAATATGGTTTGGATTTTATCTGGCAAAATCTATCACAATACCGATCATGGAGCTGGCAGAGGGAACAAGAAGGGTAGCTGAAGGAGACTTGGGTTTCAGTATCAGTCTTGTAGCTGATGCTGAAATGGGCACTCTTGTTGATTCATTTAACATGATGACACGTGATTTAAGAACCAGCAGAGAACAGCTGGAACTTTCCGCGCAGATGCTTCGCGAACAAAATGTTGAGATAGAAAAAAGACGTCAGCATATGGAAATAGTATTAAAAAATGTTTCTGCCGGTGTAATAACTCTTGGGCCAACCGGTCTTGTATCAACAATAAACAAGTCAGCCGAAAAGATGCTTAATCTCAATCCTAAGGACATCCTGAATAAAAACTATAAGAATCTGCTCAAGGGGCAACACCTGGATCTTGCAGAAGAAGTAATGGATAGCCTGACCAGACCCAGCAGGAATGATGTGATTCTTCCTCTTAAATTAACCATAGATGGAAGGCCGCGCAGTTTTATGATGCATATTAATGCGCTTAAAGATGATACAGGAAAACATTTGGGAATAGTAATGGTTTTTGATGATCTTACGGAGCTGGAAAAGGGGCAGCGTATGGCAGCCTGGCGTGAAGTTGCACGCAGAATCGCTCATGAAGTTAAAAATCCATTAACTCCTGTTTCTCTTTCAGCCCAGCGTCTAAAAAGAAAATATTCAGCCAGGATAAATGAACCGGTTTTTGAGGAATGTGTTAAGATGATAATCGATCATGTTGATTTGATTAGAAATCTGGTAAATGAGTTTTCCGCGTTTGCAAGGTTTCCATCAGCAAATCCCACTGTCTGTAATTTGCTGCCTATCATTGAAGAGACTGTCTCTTTATACAGTGGAAGCCATGAAAATATAGATTTTGAAATAAACGCAAGCGATGACATTCCTTCTTTAAATATTGACCGTCAGCAGATTAAGCAGGCTATGATTAATCTTGTTATTAATGCCATTGCTTCTATTAAGGGGAATGGCAGGATTTCGATAACATTAACCAATGATTCTATTCTAAAGCTTATTCGTATAGAGGTGGCAGATAATGGACAGGGTATTTCCGATGAAGAGAAGACACATCTTTTTGAGCCTTATTTTTCAACAAAGAAGTCGGGTATGGGGTTAGGCCTGACAATTGTAAGTACGATCATTGCTGATCATAAGGGTGTGATACGGGTGCAGGATAATAAGCCACAGGGGGCTAAATTTGTAATAGAGCTGCCGGTACAATAATAATCGTTAACAGTTTACAGTTATCGGTTCACAGTTAAAAAAAACTGTGAACTGACAACCGTGAACGATTACTAATTTTTATATAGGAGTTTTGCAATATGTTTCCATCTATTTTGATTGTTGACGATGAGCCATCCATACTCCAGTCTTTAAGCGGACTGCTTTCTGATGAAGGGTTTGAAATTATAACCGCCAACAATGGCTATGAAGCCTTAAAGATTATCGAAAGCGAATCACCGGATCTTGTTTTGCTTGATATATGGATGCCGGGCATCGACGGAATTGAAACCCTAAAGGAAATAAAAAAAAAGAATGCTTTTATCCAGGTAATAATAATATCAGGACATGGAACAATAGAAACCGCTGTCAATGCCACAAAGATCGGAGCGTTTGATTTAATTGAAAAACCGCTTTCAATTGATAAAATTATTGTTGCTATTAATAATGCGCTGAATTTCAGGAGGCTTGAAGAGGAGAATAGATATCTTCGTAAAAAAACAATAGAAAAAAACTCGATAAATGGAAACAGTCCTTTAACCATAGCGCTTAAAAAACAGATAGCGATTGCAGCTCCGACAGATGCCGGGATTCTTATTACAGGAGAAAACGGCACAGGCAAGGAACTTGTAGCGCGTACTATTCATCAGCTAAGCCCAAGAGCCGACAAGCCTTTTATTGATGTCAGTTGTGCGGCAATTCCAGAGGATATGATTGAAAGCGAGCTGTTCGGCCATGAGAAAGGGGTATTTACAGAAGCGACCAGAAAGAAAAGGGGCAAATTTGAATTGGCAAGCAATGGAACGATTTTTCTCGATGAAGTAGGTGATATGAGTTTAAAGACCCAGGCCAAGATTCTTCGCGTGCTTCAGGAACAGAATTTCCATCGCGTCGGAGGGAGTAGAATACTAAGTGTTAATGTCAGGATAATTGCGTCTAGCAACAAAGATCTTGAAAAAGAGATTGAGAAGAAAAGTTTTAGAGAGGATCTTTATTTTCGGTTGAATGTAATACCTATCGAGGTTCCGAGTTTGAGAGATCGTTGCGAAGATATTCCATTTTTAATTGAAAACTTTTTTAATGAAAGCGCAAGACAAAATCACAGTAAAAAGAAGGAAATTACAGATGAGGCTCTTGATATATTATGCAGCTATTCGTGGCCCGGGAATGTAAGAGAACTGAAAAACCTTGTAGAGCGTATGGCTATCATGGCAGAAAAAGATGTAATTAATGTTTCCGATATACCGGTTCAATACAATCCAAATTTTGAGAGGGGTTTGGGAACTGTTGAGTCTCGATTGTTTGCAATTGACAACTTAAAGGACGCAAAAAAAACTTTTGAAAGGGAGTTTATCCAAAGAAGGCTTTCTCAGAATAATAACAATATTACAAAAACAGCCAAATCAATAGGCGTCGAAAATAGTTATTTATCTAAAAAACTAAAAAGCATTATTTAAAATTTTTCAATTGTGCGTTTTAGGCTGTTGATCAATATACCATTGCATCGGGTCAAGCACTTCAAAGCCCATTTTCTTGAATTTTCTTTTTAAAATAGTTGTGTTTTGAGTCAATAAATACGGAAAAACAGCGCGTTTCCCTTCATCCCAGCATCTTGCCACCATAACACTTCCAAGGGAAACATGTTCTTCAGTTATTGCGTCGACGATTTTTTTCATCTGACCGAGCTTTTCGTCCACAATAACACAAATTAATGTTCCGGGGTCTTCCATGCCCATTACATTGATAAATGCTCGAAGAAGATCTCGTACAGATATCATTCCTCTGAGTTTTTCTTTTTCATCTACAACAGGAAAAGCTCCAACACGTGTCTTCTGGATAAGCACAAGAGCGTCTTGAATAGTATTTAATGGAGAAATGGTAACAGGATCTATTGTCATTACGTCTTTTACTTTGAGGTTTAAAACCTTATCATTTATTTTTTTATTTTTGTAATCGTTTAAAGGTTTTGAAGGCATGGCGCTTCTAATATCACGATCCGAAATAATTCCAATCAGGTGACGATCTTTGGTTATAACAGGAATATGACGTATTCGATGTTCATCCATTTTTTCTCTTGCCTCTAAAATATCAGCGTCTTTATTGATTGTGATAACATTTTTAGTCATCGATTTGCTGATAAACATTTTTTCCTCCACTGCTTGTGTTCAATATTTTTTATTTATTATCTATGATTTATCAAAATATCAACATGGTTTTTAGCGAGTTCTGGAAGGCGTTTAATGGAATAACCGCCCTCAAGAATGGAAATTAACCTTTTGTTTGAGTATTTGTCCGCCAATTTAAGCAGGCGTTTAATTATCCATGAAAAAAATTCAGTGGACAGCTTGATATCCGACATATCATCATCAATATGGCCGTCAAAGCCGCACGACACAATAATTACCTCCGGCTTAAATGATTCAAAGGCAGAGCAAAGGTCCTTTTCTATAAACTGCTTGTATTCACCATCCCCTTTGCCCGGCAAAACCGGAGAATTTTTGGTAAATCCCAATCCTGCTCCTTCACCTTTTTCGAATTCTCGTCCAGTTCCTGGATATGCAAATGAAGGATGCTGATGGATTGAATAATAAAAAACATCCGGGTCGTCTTCAAATATATGCTGCGTACCATTGCCGTGATGAACATCGAAATCGGCAATACCAACCCTTTTTATGCCCCATTCCTTTTGTAGATATCTTGCTGTAATTGCTGCATTATTAAAATAGCAAAATCCCATTGCCTTGTTAATTTCCGCATGGTGGCCGGGAGGTCTTACAGCGCAGAAGGCATTGATTATTTCTGAATTCATGATACGATTTGCAGTGTCAAGTATGCCGCCCGCAACCAGAAGCGCTGTTTTATATGTCTCCGGGCACATACGGTTGTCAGGGCAGTCAAATGTTGAATCGCCTGAAAGGCAGGCCTTTTCAAATCGTTCAATGTATTCCTTGTCATGTACGGCCCTGATCCATTTTAAATCCGGCAGACTGGCTTTAATTGGGGTAAGCTTGGGGATAAGTCCTGCGTCTTTTATCCCCTGATAAACAGCTTTAAGTCTTGCTGGCGTTTCTGGATGACAGGGGCCTGTCTCATGGAGCAGATATCTTTCATCAAATAAAAAACCTGTCTTTTTCATATAACTCTCTTTGACGCATTCCTGATTGAGTATTTTTCAAATCCCTATTGCTTCTGGTTGAAATCACATGTTTTCGGATCTTGATTTGTTACGAATTAATATTGACGGTTTCGTAAAAATCGAATTTGTTCGCTCTGTGAGCATTTTCGGGATTCAGATTAATTCTGGCTAAATTGCAAGAACTCGGGCTAACGCCCTCAAACAGCTTGCAATTTTTAACGCCAGACTCAATCCGAATCTTTTTCCAAAACTGCTCAATGTTTCTTACAAATGACTTTTTACGAGTGCATCAATATTATTTGAGCCTATAATTTTATCAAATATTAAAAATGCTGCTTTTACAGCATGATTTTCGCTGGTCAGTTCTATTGTCGGACGTCCATTTAAATCATATTCATATATAATATTATTATCAGGTATTATTCCTGCAAGTTCAAGATTTTTCTTTTTTATTATATCTTGGAATAAATCAGATATGGCTTCCTTTGTCCTGTTTAAGATAAGATAACTTTTACCGGCAACTATGTTCAGATTTTTTGCGAGTTCATTAATTCTTGCCGCAGTCTGAAGACCGCGTTTTGATGCATCAGAAACAATGAGAAGCAGATCAACATTTTTTGTAGTCAGCCGGCTTATATGCTCCATTCCAGCTTCATTATCCATTACAATATAAGAATAATTACCGGTCAGCCGATCCAGTAATCCTGCAAGAAGATTATTTACAGCACAATAACAGCCGGCTCCTTCGGGCTGCCCCATAACCAGCAGGTCATAACCTTTTGACTCAATTATGGCCTGTTCCAGTTTAATGGACATAAAGACATCTTTGGTTAACCCAAGAGGGACTTTGTTGTTTTTCATTTCTTCGCGGGCATTGCCAATTGTATCAAAAACCTCAAGTCCGAGTACTTCGTTTAAATTTGCATTTGCATCAGCATCTACCGCAAGGACAGGGGTTTTGCCTTTATTGACCAGGTATTTAATCAGCATGCACGCTAAGGTTGTTTTTCCTGTACCACCCTTTCCTGCGATGGCTATTGAAAAAGGCATATTATTATCTGTTTTTCTTTTTAAAGGGTTAAAAGTAAAATTTTGATACCTAGCCCAGATAAATAAAAGAGTCAAGTGTCTTTTGCCAAAAATTTACAAAGGGATAGACCTTTTTACAAGGGTTTAAACTCCTTGCAATAGCCTTATGTCTATGTTAATTTTCACAAAATTATAAAAAAGTTCTAAAAATTATTCCAGTCTTCAGTACTGCGAAGCGGCATAGCGAAGCCTTCAGGCTAAAAAGCTGAGCAGTTACGTAATCACAACTAAAGACTGATTGTTTAAAGCTTTTTACGAATAAATATGGGAGGATTAAATGGATTTTGAGCTGTCAAGGTCGCAAAAAGAGATTAAGAAAGCAGCAAGGGATTTTGTAAAAGGTGAATTCAAAAAAGAGCTTATACTTGAACTTGTAAAAAAACATGAATTTCCAAAGAAAATCTGGGGAAAAGCAGCAGATCTTGGATTTATAGGCATTCACTTTCCCGAAGATTATTCCGGGCAGGGTCTTGGGGTTTTGGAAAACATTCTTGTTGCCGAAGAGTTTTGCAGCGGTGATTCCAGTGTCGGAAGCGCTTTAATTCTTTCATCGTTTGCTTCTGAATGTATCTTGCGTTTTGGCAGTGATGATTTAAAGGAAAAATTTTTGCCTCCGGTAGCAGAAGGGAAAATGCTTTCAGGCGGAGCTTTTACTGAACCTGATCATGGTTCTGACATAACATTCATGAATACTACAGCAGTAAAGGATTCAGAAGAGTGGATCATTAACGGCGCTAAAACTTTTATTACTAATGGCGGGCTTGCTGGTTTTTATACTGTTCTTTGCCAGACAGATTCAGATATTAAGCCTTCTTACAGAGGCATGAGTATGTTTCTTGTTGAGGCTGAGCAGAAAGGGGTAGCTTCAATGGATGTTGGAGATAAGATGGGCATTCATCTGATGCCAACTGCAGAGGTGACCTTTAAGGATGTTCATGTGCCATTATCTCATCTTGTTGGAAAAGAGGGAAGAGGTTTTTATCAAGTACTTGAATTTTTTGATGAAAGCAGGATTTTGATAGCTGCCCAGGCTCTTGGAATAGCTCAGGGGGCTTTTGATAGAGCTCTGGCATATGTTAAGCAGAGAGAGCAATTTGGGAAAAAAATAGCACAATTTCAGGTTACGGAACATAAATTAGCTGACATGGCCACAAAAATAGAGCTTGCCAGACTTATAACCTATAAGGCGGCCTGGAATTTTGACCAGGGCCGTATAGATCCCAAACTTACATCCATGGCAAAGATGTTTGCCGCCAGAACTGCGGTGGAGGTTTCTGACGAAGCAATACAGATGCTGGGTGGATATGGATATATGGCTGATTATGAGGTTGAACGATTTTACCGTGATGCTAAAATTACTGAGATATATGAAGGAACAAAAGAAATTCAGAAAAATACCATTGCGAGTGCCGTCGTAGGCAGGCTCAGGTAGATTTGTACCAAATACAAAAAATACGTGTAATAATAGTTCGCAGTTTACGGTTATAAACAGATAAATTATAAAAAAAGGGGGTTATAATGTTTGATTTTATGAAAAAAACAATGCTAACAGGCATTGGCCTTGCCCTTAAAACAAAGGATGAAGTGGAAAATCTGGCCGAAGACTTAATAAAACAGGGGGAGTTATCTGAAACTGAAGGAAAAAAGTTCTTGAAAGAACTGAGGAAAAAATATGAAGACTCGCAAAAAAAGCTGGAAAAACGAGTTGAACAAACAGTAAAGGAAGTTATGAAAAAAGCGAATATGGTAACAAGCGATGAATTAAATGCATTGAAAAAAGAGATAAGGGATCTTAAAAAGGCTATAAGTGAAAAAGAATAATGAGGGCTTTGTTAAAATATAATGCTTAGCATACGAAAAATTGGAGTCTTAAGCCGCACCTATCGTAACCTGAACCGCTATCGACAGATACTGAGCGTTTTCTTTAAGTATGGATTTGGCGATCTTGTCGAGGTTTTAAAGATAGAGCAGTATGTTGAAATTGGCTTAAACATGATTTCAAAAAAACGGCGCGACCGCCTTGAAAAACTTTCAAAGGCGGAAAGAGTCAGGCTGGCTTTTGAAGAGCTGGGCCCGACTTTTATTAAGCTTGGACAGATACTTTCCACACGTCCTGATCTTATATCAATTGATTTTATAAACGAACTTTCCAAACTTCAGGACAGGGTTCCTCCATTTTCTTCAGATCAAGCAAAAAAAATAATAGAAACAGAGCTTGGGCCTGTTTTTGAAGAGACGTTTGATTTTATAGAGGATATTCCTCTTGCTTCCGCATCAATAGGCCAGGTTTACAGGGCAAGATTAAAAGACGGCGAAGATGTGGCAGTGAAGGTTAAGCGCCCGGGTATCAGGAAAATCATAGAGATTGATCTAGAGATTATGTTACATCTGGCGACCCTTATGGAAAATCACATAGAGGAGATGGACCTGCACCGGCCTGTTAAAATAGTCGAAGAATTTGCAAGAACAATTGAAAGAGAAATAGACTATAATATAGAAGCGTCAAATATGGAGCGATTTGCCGGCGAATTTTTTGATGATTCCACTGTTTATATTCCAAAAGTCTTTAAAGATGCAACAACATCGCGTGTTTTGACCATGGAATTTGTGGAAGGTATCAAGATATCTGAAATTGACGAAATAGATAAAGCGGGGCTTGACAGAAAGATTATTACCTCGCGCGGCGCAGATCTATATTTGCGTCAGGTTTTTGAGTCCGGTTTTTTTCATGCAGATCCGCATCCAGGAAACATTTATGTTTTGCCAAATAATGTGATATGCCTTCTTGACTATGGAATGGTGAGTTCCGTTGATTTGCAGACCAGAGAAGATTTTGTTGATCTTATTGATCATATAGTACATAAAGATGCCGCAAAAACCACACAGGCGCTTCTTAAGCTTACCTCATGTGATGAAGATCCTGACATTCGGATGCTTGAAAGAGATGTGTCGGAATTTTTAGGCCAGCATCTTTACAAACCCCTCAAGGATATCAAAATCGGAAAAATGCTTCAGCATCTGCTTGAAATGCTTTCACGCTACCGTTTAAGGATACCGGCAGATATATTTCTTATGATGAAGGTCTTCAGCGCTGTAGAAGGCGTTGGTCTTCGGCTTAATCCTGATTTTGATATGATAGCCCAGGCAGCGCCGTTTATTGAAAAGGTAAAACGCGCAAAGTTTTATCCAAAAAGGATTGCAGGTGATATTCTCGGCCTTATATCTGCCCTCGTTCAATTTGTTCAGCAGTTTCCCAAAGATACTCTTGAAATTACACGCCTTATCAAACAGCAGAAATTAAGTATTAAGTTTGAGCACAAGGGATTTGAGCCTGTGCTTGAAACCTATAACCAGATAAGCAATAGAATATCCTTTTCAATTGTAATAGCATCTCTTATAATCGGTTCTGCGCTTATAGTTTTTGCTAAAACTCCTCCCCTGTTTCACGGATTATCTATAATCGGTATTATAGGTTTTGTTTCAGCGGCAGTAATGGGTGTATGGCTCTTGATAGCTATTCTAAGAAAAGGAAGATTGTAGTTTTTGCGTTAAGCAATTAGCAATTAGCTGTTAGCTCTTATGGAACGTGCATTCGTATAATTATTTGTTATTAACAAGCAACAGGTAAAACAGGTAAATAAATAAGAATTTAATAACATTTTGATATAGTTTGACTAAAAGCTAATGGCTAACCGCTCATTTTAGGTTACAGTATCGTATAACCCGGCCCATCTCCGCCCTCAGGGCATGTCCATGTGATGTTTTCGTAGGGATCCTTTATAACGCAGGTTTTACAGTGAAGACAATTGGAAGGATTAAGTTTAATCCGTTTTTGAGATGTTTCACTATCTGTTTCGAGTTCATATACATCTCCGGGACAGAATCTTGTGCATGGGCAATGAAATTTTGTGAAACATTCATTAACACACAAATCCTGATTATGAATAATAATATGGCAGGGCTGATCCTCCCTGTGCATGGTCTTGGACAGATAGACACCTGTAAGTTTGTCAACATATAAAATATTGTCAAAAGCCTTTTTATCAGGACTAAAACCGTTTTCACCTTTCCTTGCAGGACGAAGAGTCTTGTAATCTTCCTCAAGAGGCATCATGTCTTGTATTCCACGGCCTTTGGTAAAATACTGGGCGCCGAGATGAATAAATTTAAGCGGTCCTTTTTTTGATAGAGCCTGTGAAAAATTCCTTCCCTCATAGAGCTCTTTTTTCATCCAGTTTTTTTCATCCAGCTTATTATAGTAGTCAAGATTTTCCTGCGTGAAGCTGTTTTTTTCAAAGGCTTTTATTATTGTTTCTGCCGCGAGCATGCCCGATTTCATAGATAGATGAATACCCTTGAGACCCGGAGTGTTTTGCATTGATGCACTGCCGCCTATAAATATTCCCCCATTTACGCTTATCCTGGGAATGGAATAATATCCGCCAGTGGCGACTGTTCTTGCGCCCTGTTCGATTACTTTCCCGTTTTTAATTATTTTTGATATTAAGGGATGTTTTTTGAATTTTATGAATTCATCATAAACATTGAACAAAGGGTTCTGATATGAAAGACCTACAAGAAAACCCAAAGCTGCTTTGTTGTCTCCCATTTCATATATAAACCCGCCTCCCGGAGTATCCAAGCTTAAGGGGTAGCCAAGTGTATGGATGTCATTACCTGTGCTGGTTGTGAAATAATTGTTTTCAGGAAGATGAATAACTTCTTTTATTCCTGTTTCAAAAACCTGTGGCATCCTTCCAGAGAAAATATCAAGCTTGTCTGTAACATCCTGAACAAGGCTTCCTCTGGCTCCTTCACCAAACACAGTTGCCTTGGCCATCAAATCGATCCCAGGCTCAAAATTGTCTCTGCGGGAGCCGTTCTTTCCAAGCCCCTTATCTCCTGTGCGTATTCCGATTATGCTTTTTTTGTCCGCGGCATATAAAACCTCTTTACCAGCAAAACCAGGAAATATATTTATTCCAAGATCTTCGGCGATTCCCGCAAGCCATTTTGTAAACCTTGAAAGGCTTATAACATATAAACCTTTGTTTTTCATGTATTTGGGTATAAATGGAAAACGGTAGCATTTGTTTTGTGTCAAAAAATAGAATTCATCATGCCTTACGGTTGTTTCAATCGGGCATCCTTTTTCCAGGAAATCCGGAATAAGTTCCTTTAATGCAACAGGATTAAGAATAGCGCCACTTAGGGCATGAGATCCTATATTAGCCCCTTTTTCAATAAGAGCCACATCAAGATTGATTTTATTTTTCCGTGCTATCTGCATTAACCTGATGGCGCCGGCAAGGCTTGCCGGTCCACCTCCAACAAAAAGTACGTCAAAATCTATGTGTTCACGTTTTATATTCATTTTTTTGTCTCACTCAGGTATAAATTTAGATTTGTTTCTTGAGGTCAATTTTTTATTTAAACAAAACTATCAAAAAAACAGAAAACATCAACGAAAAAAATATATTTAATTCAAGGGTTTTATTGTTCGTGGATACTACTGAATCAAGATGGCGTCGTAAAAAGTAAGATTTGTTCGTTCTATGAGCATTTTTGGGATTCAGATTAATCCCGGCTAAATTGCAAGAACTCGGGCTAACGCCCTCAAACAACTTGCAATTTTTAACGCCAGGCTCAATCCGACCGGCCAAAAACTGATTATTTTCCTTACCGGGAAGCTTTAGCTTCAATCTTTTTCCAAAACTGCTCAATGTCGCTTACAAATGACTTTTTACGAGACCATCAATCAAGACGCATCTATTTTTTACAGCCACACTTAATTGCTAATTATGTTGACAAGTTATGAGGTAATGCCCTATTAAAAGGGCGAATAAGATGTTTACTCGGGTTCAGCATTCATTTTATTTGTTATGGGTTTTAAAGGATTTCTTTTGCTTTAATTGGGAGAAAAGCTGTGTTGAAACTGTTACTTATAGATGATGAAGAAGGCATTAGAAAATTATTGAGCATATCTCTTAGAGATGACGGATATGATGTTATAACAGCTGAAAATGGGGAAAGAGGTATTGAGCTGTTCAAAAAGGAGGAGCCTTCTATTGTTTTAACAGATATTAAAATGCCCGGTATGAACGGAATTGAGGTATTAAAAAAAATAAAGCAGATAAATCCGGATACAGAAATTATTATAATAACAGGTTACGGAGATTTGGAAAAGGCCGTTAAATCAATACAGTTGGACGCTTCTGATTTTATAGAAAAACCTATTAACAAACACACGCTTTCAATGGCTCTGCGACGCGCTGAAGCTAAATTAAAAACCAGACAAAAACTTAAGCGTTATACATTAAATCTTGAAACGGCTGTAAAGGAAAAGACCGAAGCGCTTGAGAAATCACACAAGGAAATTAAGGCTATTTGCAATGTTACATATAACCTTGGTGATAAAAAATATCTGGCCGATGCCTTTGATTTTATAATCGAACGAATCAAAGATATATTTTTGTTTGAAGAAGTTATGCCTTTTGTTTTTAACCGGGAAAAAGACGGATTTGTTAATGTCGATGGTTATAGATGCCCGTCAGTAGAGGATAAAGAGGAGCTTGTATCTTTTATCAATTCGATATGTACTCCAATGGATATTGGCGAACTTAATCCTTTTGGCTGCAGGTGGTTGAAAAACTATGCAAATTATAAGTCCTTATCTGTTGTTCCGATAGGTAAAAAGGATATTGCGGGGGGAGTGATTTTGCTGGCATCAGATGTTAATGTTTTTTCAAAAGATGATTCACGTTTTTTTCATCTAATGCTTTCACAGGTTGCCGGTGATATCAGAAGAATAGCCCTGAACGAGGAAAGGCTGAAAGGATTAGATGAAAAGGTTAAAACATTTTCAGGTTTTGGAGGCATAATAGGAAAAGATCATAAGATGCGCCAGATTTATAATTTGATTTTAGATATAGCTCCTACCAATGCAACGGTTTTGATTCAGGGAGAAAGCGGATCTGGAAAGGAACTTATTGCAAAAGCAGTACATTCGTACAGCCGTAGAAAAGAAGGCCGTTTTGTCATTGTAAACTGTTCAGCTTACCCTCACACATTATTAGAAAGCGAATTGTTCGGCCATGAGAAAGGAGCCTTTACCGGCGCTACACATAAAAAGATCGGACGCTTTGAGTTGGCGAATAAAGGGACACTTTTTCTTGATGAAATAGGAGAAATTCCTTTAATTTCACAGGTGAAGCTTCTCAGATTTCTTCAATTCCAAAAATTCGAAAGGTTGGGCGGAACAAAAACCATAGATGTCGATGCCAGGGTAATAACAGCTACGAACAAGGATTTAAGTAAAGAAGTGGAAAAAGGAAACTTTCGTGAGGATTTGTATTATCGTTTAAATGTTATTCCGGTAAATGTTCCTCCTTTAAGAGTAAGACGCAGCGATATATCACTTTTAGTAGAATATTTCTTGCAAAAGCTCAACTCGCGAGGGGATAAAAAGGTCAAAGGGATTTCTTCCAATGCTATGAATTTGCTGATAAATTACAGCTGGCCTGGCAATGTCAGAGAGCTGGAAAATATTATTGAGCATTCTTTTATTCTTACTAAGGATGAATATATTAATGAACAAAATTTCCCCCCAAATATATTTTCTATTGCAGATAAAGAAGATACAATAAGTTCTTTTCAGGAAAATGAAAGAAAATTTTTAACCGGGGTTTTGGAAGAATATCAGTGGAACAAGTCCCAGGTCGCAAAAAAGCTTAACATCAGCCGAAGCACGTTGTATGCAAAGCTGAAAAAATATAATCTCAATCATGTGGATGAATAAGGCGGTTATCATGAAAGATAGATTCTTTGTTTTAATTGCGATATCCTTTTTGATGGTTTTTTCTGGTACAGTTTTTTCCGGCGAAGAAAAAACAGCAGAGGCAGTATATGTAGGAATGAAAAAGTGTAAAGAATGTCATCTGGAACATGTTGAGAGCTATTATTCCTGGAAATACTCAAAAAATTTTCGGATTATACAAATGAGAAAAAAAGATAATGATCCAAACTGTCTTCCATGTCATACCACGGGATATGGAAAATCAGGAGGTTTTTCAAACGTTCAGGAAACTCCAGGCATGATTAATAAACAATGTGAAAGCTGTCATGGTCCAGCCAGTCTGCATCTCAGGGCACCTACCAAACTCGAGCATCAAAAGACGCTGAGCATTCCAAAGAATGTCTGCACAGCCTGTCACAGCGGCCACAAGCATCCAGGATATTGAGAGAAGACGCAAACCTCTGTTCCTGACAAGTTTAGAAATTTAAACCCGGATTTATTTTTGGGTTTGAGAGGGAATTTTTGATGTTTAGCTGGGTAAATTTAAAACAATTCATATCAGGAAGTTTAAGAATCAGAATAATACTGGGCATGAGCATAATTCTGCTTATTGTGCTGGGCACATTTAGTTATTTTGATGTTTTTACTCAAATTCGTAATTATACGGAATATCACAAGAAAATGGCCATGGAAATAAGTGATACTGTTATGAAAAGCATAGAGTATCCAATGCTTGACGGCGAAATGGACCAGGTTCAGGCTATACTGGAACGACTTGGAACCCTTGAAGATATGGAGGTGGTTCATCTCTGCGATGACATAGGTATTATAAAGCGTAACGGGAAAGCCCCTGATGATATCAACAGGAAGACAAAGTCTATTGTTACCCTGACAGCATTCAGGACAAAAGAAATAGAACATGGCGTTGAAAAGCGATATTGTAAAGGCTGTAAGGCAAAAACATTAAGCTATGCTATTCCTGTTTATAATGAAAAGGCCTGTTATAAATGTCACGGAAATGAAAAAAAGCTTTTGGGGGTTTTGTCGGTTGGTTTTAGCTGGGCGCCGATTCAGCAAACAGTTACCTCTGTGCGAAACCAGAATATACTCAGAGCTATTACATCAGTATTAGCGCTTGGTTTTTTTCTGACTCTGTGGCTGAACAGATATGCCATCCGACCTATTGTTAAGCTGACCAGGGCTGTTGATAAGATCAGCCGTGAAGAACATTCCTGTGTTTTTGATAAATTTTCTGAAAGATCCATATCATGCTGGGAATTGCTGCGTTGCAACAAAACAGATTGTCCGGCTTATAAGAATGACAATATACCCTGCTGGTATGTTCAAGATACACTGTGCTTTGGTGAACCATCAGGAAAATTTCCGGGAAAGCTAGATCAATGTATGGAGTGTCCCATTTATCAGAACTATAAAGGAGATGAAATCGTCAGACTCGGGGACTCTTTTCAGCACATGCTTTATAAGGTGAGAGCTTATGAGAAAGAGCTCAGATCATCTGAGGAAAAATATAGACTGTTGTTTAATACCAATCCTGATCCAATTTTTATTATAGACAGGGATAATTTTAAAATTCTGGATATCAATGAACGGGTCATTGATACTTACGGTTATTCGAGGGAAGAATTAATTAAAATGTCTTTCAGCGATTTGGGCCATAAACAAGTCGGAGAAGTTATAGACGGGTTCCAAAAACTTTCCTCCGGCCAAAGGGGCTTCTTTACAAAAAAAAGGCATGTGCATAAGGATAAGAGTATGTTTTATGTAAATATTATGGCTTGCCCGTCAACATATATGGGGAAAAAAGTGTTAATTGTGGCAACTACTGATATTACAAAAAGCATACAAAAGGAAGCCCAGTTAGTACAGGCCAGCAAAATGACTACTATAGGCACCATGGCTTCTGGTATAGCCCATGAATTAAATCAGCCTTTAAATGTTATCAAGATTGGAAGTAATTTTATTGAGAAAATAGTTAAACAAGGTAAAAAAATAGATATTGAAGACTTGAAAACAGTGTCTGAAGAAATGAGCAGCTATGTGGATAGAGCATCCTCAATTATTAATCATTTAAGGGAGTTTTCCCGAATATCTCCTTCTGTGCAGTCAATGGTAGATATTAATAAGCCCATCAGAGATGTATTTAAAGTATTGGGCCAGCAGCTAAGATTGCATCAGATAGAAGTTGATCTTGAATTAGCCGAAGATTTGCCACCCATAATGGCTGATAACAACCGGCTTGAGCAGGTTTTTATCAATCTGGTAACTAATGCAGTGGATGCTATAGATGAAAAGGTCGATAAAATAGGGCCAGAGTTTAAAAAAACTATGGCAATAAAATCATTTGTGCAGGAAAATCAGATTGTGGTTATTGTAGCTGATACTGGTATAGGTATTCCTGGCAGCAACGTAGAGAGAATATTTGAGCCCTTTTTTACCACCAAGGATGTTGGTAAGGGTACAGGGCTTGGCATGTCCATAAGTTATGGAATTGTCCATGACTATGGAGGAACAGTTGAGGTAAGTAGCACAGAACGTGTTGGCACAACCTTTGAGTTGAGATTTCCTGTTTTTTTACATGCATCGGAGAATTGATATGTCAAAAATATTACTGATTGACGATGAAGAAGGTATTAGAAAACTTCTCAGCATGTCTCTTAAAAGCGATGGGTATGAAGTGGTAGCCGCTGAGAGCGGACAAGAGGGCATTAATTTTTTTAAAAAAGAATTTTTTCCAATAGTGCTTACCGATATAAAAATGCCCGGCATGAACGGTATACAGGTTTTAAAGGAGATAAAAAAAATTAATCCAAGCACAGAGGTTATTGTTATTACCGGTCATGGTGATATGGAATCCGCAGTTCAGTCTCTTCATCTGGGTGCATCAGATTTCATTAACAAGCCGGTTAGCGATCAGGTCCTTTCAGTTGCTCTTGAAAGGGCTGAGGATCGGCTGAAAACGAAAAAGATATTGAACAGGTATGCCAATGAATTGTGGAAAATGGTAAAGGATAAAACAGAAGAGATAAAGAGAAGATATGAATTTGAGAATAAACTTGTACAGCGGTCGATTGATGGAATTATTGCCACTGACAGAGAAGATAATATTATAATATTTAACAAGGCTGCTGAAAAACTTTTTGGATATACCGAGAATGAAGTTAAAAGAGAAAAAAAAGCAGAAGATCTTTATCCTGAAGAGATAATGCAGAAGATCTCTGCCGCTTTTTCAGGCAGGACAAGTTGTGCTAATGTTATTTTTACAGGACAGGATACGTTTTTAAAGGCAAAAAAAGGTGAATTGGTGCCGGTCAGATTTTCAGGCGCGATACTTTGTGAAGACGAAAGACCTATAGGCAGTGTTGGCTTTTTCCAGGATCTTAGAGAAATTAAACAACTGCAAAAAGAATTAATTCAGTCGGAAAGACTGGTGGCTGTCGGCCAGACAGTAGCCGGCCTTGCCCATGGCATAAAAAATATTCTCAACGGGCTTAAAGGCGGAGTTTATATTGTTAACTCAGCATTTGGGAAGATGTTTCAAGACGGCCAGAAAGATGCGTTAGCTCAGGGATATCCTGACAGCAAATTAAAAACAGGCTGGGATATGGTGGAAAGAAATATTGGCAGGGTGTCCGGCCTTGTTCTGGACCTGCTAAGCTATTCCAAGGAACGTGAGCCTGAATATGAGAATTGCGATCCAAATACTATAGCAGGTGAAGTCTGTGAGCTTTTGGAAGAGAAAGCAAAAGAAAATAATATTGAAATAGTATGTAATCTCAATAAGGATATTGGAAAGGTATATTTAGATCCAAAAGGTGTACATACCAGCCTTACCAATTTAGTCTCAAATGCAATTGATGCCTGTATTTTTGATCCTGATACTGAGAAGGATTGGCAGGTACAGGTAAATGTTTTACAGAAAGAAGATGGCGGAGTTGTTTTTGAAGTTGTTGATAATGGTTGTGGCATGGATAAAGAGGTGCAGGAAAAACTTTTTGCTCAATTTTTCAGCACAAAAGGATCGAGAGGAACTGGCCTTGGGTTGCTGGTCACCCAAAAAACAATACATGAACATGGCGGAACCATAGATGTTGAATCGCAATCAGGCAAAGGAACAAAATTTACTATCCAGCTTCCTAATAATGAGCCAGGAGACAAAAAATAATTTTTCTTGTAATATTTTAAAAATCAATATAGTAGATAAATTTTTTTCAATCAAACGAAAAACTTACTCGAAAATTTACTGGTTTTCAGTAGATAAAAATTGTTAATTTAAGTATATTTTGCAAAAGTCTCAGAGTAAAAGGAGGACGATGATGGAGAAAAGAGTTTTAATTGTCGATGATGATGCTGATGTGAGAACATTTTGTTCAACTGTAGTTGAAGATAGTGGCTTTAAGCCTGAAGTTGCTGTTAACGGCGAAGAAGCTCTTAAAAAGATACGGAAAGAAAAGCCCGATCTGATAATTTTAGACATATTAATGCCAAAGGAAAGTGGTATTAAAATGTACCGTGAAGTAAAAACAGATCCCAACCTAAGCGATATTCCTGTGATGGTATTTTCAGGAATAGCAAAAAGGACTTTTATCCGTTCGCAGAAAGCTCTTTCCGAGGCTGAAGGTCAGACTATACCAGAACCTGAAGTATATATTGAAAAGCCGGTTGAGCCGGAAGAGATGGCAGCTATGTTGAAAAAATTTTTAGCCTGATCCATATATATGGTCGAGTATTAGAGCGATCAATTTGTAGAATGCTTGATATTGCTCGATAATTAGACCGCTCAACTACTCGACCAGTAGTTTATTAAGGTATTAACAACGTAGGCAATTCTGAAATTTCTGTAAGTTTCTGAGAAACACTGCCAAGCCAGCGTGTCCGCCATGCTCCTTTTCCTGTTGCGCCCATAACAACCATTGTTGCGCCATGTTCACGAGCTGCTGTTTCGATCTGAGAAACGGTTTCTCCCATGCAAAGATGGTATTCCGCCTCTATGCCTTCATCTTCAAAGGCAACACAGACATCTCCCAGTCTTTTTTTATTTTCTTTTTGAATTTTCATAAGATCGTTTTTTGATTTGCCTTTTACGGTTTCATCATTAACAACGTGTACCACAACTACTTTTTTGACGATATTTTTGAGAGTAATAATTTGTTCCAGTGCTCTTTCGCATGGAGATGACCAGTCGGTTGTAAACAGAGGAACTTCAAAAGGCTTATCATTGATCTTTCCAGAAGGAAGCATATATTTATGAACCAGAACAGGCGTTTTTGACCGCCGCAGGAGTTCTATGGTCGTTGAACCTGCATACAGTCGTTCTAATTTTGTTGTTTTATGGGCTTTAGTTACTATCAGGTCTATACCCTCTGTTTCAGCTGTTGAAAGAATTTTAGGAAGAGGGTCACCAACGACAACATACGCGCCACACTCCATACCTTTTTCAAAAATACTTTCAGCCCATTCAATAAAGCGAACATCCGCCATTTGTCTTAATCTGATATCTTCGTCTTTGAGGTAGCCTTTTCCGCGTCGCATTGTAACGCTTTCTTTTCTTATTACGTGGAGAAAAACCACATGATTAAGCCCTGCCTTCCTTAGTTCCATCAATGATTCAAGGGCATCAAACCATAATTCGTCAAAGTCGGTTACAAACAGCATTTTCTTGAATTTCATAAAAAACATCCTCCTTAAACACAGTTCTCAGCTCACAGGGCAAATGTGACATTCATAATCTGCCAACTTTTACCCTATTTTTGCATATATTTTACCCTGTTTCTGCATATAAATATTTGCCAAAATAAACAGATAGAGCTTAAATTGTCAAGTTAAAATGTAGACAGAACTGTAATATTAATGAATCTGCAGGAAATCACAAAATATTTCAAGGCGAGTCTGTCGTGATATTTTTATGGATAATATTATTTGTCTGTTTTTATGAGTTCATAGGCTTAGATAACTCTGGAAAAATATTGTACAGTTATTGAACATAAAATGTCTGAATATCATACACGCAATTGTGTAAAGATATGAATAGGTTTCTGAAAATAGGTTCCTGCATGTATAAATATTGTACACATTTGTGTTGTATCTTTGGCTAAATACTGGTTTTACATTCTATCTTATCTAAGAAAAACGGATAAATGCAAAAAATAGCTCAAAAGGCACGGATGTTGCATTACATTCAGCCTGAAACCATAAAAATAATATTGTTTATATTTTTGTCTATAGTTGACCCAGGGAAACTCTGAGGCCTTTGAAAAACGAATCCCGATAAAAGCGGGATTCAATCTCAAGAAAGTCAAAAACTTTAACTGCAGGGATATGTTGAGTATTTTGGAGCTTAAAGTTTGAGACTGATAACGAGATTGGGCAAAAGGGGGCGTTTTGCAAAGGTTTCACTCTGGCTATTTTTATGAAAAGGTAGGGTAATGGACGTAAAAAAAATACTATATGCTACAAATTTGGATAAACCCGATTTTAAAGTCCTGGAGGGTTTATCAGGCCTCAGTAAATTTGGATGCCGGGAAATAGTTCTCCTTTCGGCCTTAGGCAAAGACAAGGGGATCGAAAAAAGCAGATTAAAGGGTCTGGTATCTGATCGATTTGAGACATGGAAAAAGAAACTGAGTGATTACGGTATAAATGCGAGCATAAAAATTGAACCCGAAAACCTTGTTGCAAGCGTTTTAAAAACCATCCAAAATTACCAGATTTCTCTGATAGTTATTCATTTTGATAAACAAAGCGACCGAAAAATATTTGGTGGCTCAACATTAAATAATATTGTTAAATCAGCTAATATTCCTGTTATAGCTGTTGATAACGATGAAAAAACATTAAATTTTAGTTCAAAAGGAATGTTTGAACGTGTTTTATTGCCCACAGACTGGTCGACTGAATATGAAAAAGCATTAAAATGTGTCGCTGATTTTAAGGAATTAATAGACGAACTCGAACTTGTAAATGTAATATTTAAGAAATTAACCCTGCGCGATCTTCAGCAACTCATGGATAAAATGGTTAATAACCGTGATGCATGCATTAAGCTCGGTATTTCAGCAGAATATCACATGTATGCGGGAAGAACTGTTGAAGAGATACTCCGCGCGGCGCAGGACTATGATTCCACCATGATAATTATAGGTGCAAAACGCAGGTATAAATTTAAAGATATTTTTTTAGGCAGGCTGGCATACAGGGTGATGGAAAAATCACATACGCCCGTTATGCTGCTTCCTTAACTGTATTTTGATAAACGATATAAAACGGTTAACTAACGATAATTTGTGGAATCTGCTTAACCTGTGGATTAAAAACATAGAAAGAGGAAAAGGATGGAAGTAACAGTACTGGTTCAAGCCACATACAAGTCCTTTGAAATGTTAGATGATGCGAGAGATAGAGCCAAACAGATATTGGATATTGCCGCCAAACTGACATCTGAGACTCAGGCTATACATCGAAAAAGAATAGAGGCAATATTTACAGGGGCTAAACAGACAAAAGCCAAGATTGTCAAATTTATATCGGCTTTCATAATTCTGTTGGGTTTCTGGCTGCTTTTATCAGGTCACTATGATGTATTTCATATCACAATTGGCATGCTTTGCTGTGCGCTGATATCATATTTGTCTTATGATCTGATGTTTGCCAATCCAAGAACAGGAGATATGCGTGTAATAGTAAAAAGATTTATTATATACATTCCATGGCTTTTATACCAGATTTTCCTGTCTAATTTACATGTAGCGCGTCTGGCTCTGGGCCCGAGAAGCCTGCTTGATCCGAAGATAATGAAATTTAAGTCAAAATTAGAAAGCGATATATCGATGGTTACTCTTGCCAATTCGATAACACTTACACCTGGTACTATTACAGTAGATGTTAAAGACGGTGTCTATTATGTGCATGCTGTCAGCAAGAAGGTGGCTGAAGATCTGATGACCGGTGATATGGAGGACAGGATCGCCCATATTTTTATGGAAGCTGATCATGTGTATGTCCAGGATGTTCTCGATATGGCGCCTATTTTTGTGGCGTTAAAGTAAATAAAATCGTTATTAACCATACGCTTAAAAACCAAGGCCTGAAAATATGACAATCAAACAGACAGCAGACATGACCAAACAATCGGATGATGTTATTGTTAAGACACTTTCCCGGTTATTAATACCATTTATGCAGATTTATGCTCTTTATGTTATTGCGCATGGACATTACAGCCCTGGAGGAGGCTTCCAGGGAGGAGTAATTCTGGGTGCAAGTCTAATTCTACTTGTAATAACTTATGGGTTGGATAATGTTTTGCGTATGATGTCAGAAAGATCAAATACGATTTTATGCAGTCTCGGCGTCGCAATATATGTTGGAATAGGGATATTGTGTATAATACTGGGCGGGAATTTTTTAGACTATGGAGCACTTGCCAAAATTTTGCATGTGGAGGTTCCCCATGCAAGATCGCTTGGTATCCTTGGCGTTGAGACCGGTGTAGGGATTGCTGTTATGGCCGTTATGCTCTCAATTTTTTTGGATATATCTACAGGAGGCCTTCCTTCAAACAAAGAGCAGGGTCAATCTGATTAACATTTAAGGATTAAGCTTGAGAATACAGGACATAAATAAACAATCCGCAAAAATGAAGCAGGTTTACAATATGATATTGAATCTTGCTCCTACTGATACCACAATTTTGATCCGTGGAGAAGAAGGGACAGAAAAAATATTAGTTGCACAGGCCATTCATTTGCACAGCAACAGAAAAAGCAATGCTTTTGAGGTGTATAATTGTTCTTCCTGTCCTCGGCTCATGCTGGAAAGCGGACTTTTTGGCCATGAAATCGGTTCGTTTGAAGGAGCCGTGCGCCAGAAGAAAGGTTGTCTTGAACTGGCTGATGGCGGAACAGTTGTTTTATCTGCGATAGACAAAATTTCTCCCATGACCCAGATAAAGCTTTTAAGGTTTATGCAGGGCCGGAAAATTATGAGACTTGGCGGGAAAAAGCAAATAATGACTGACATCAGGATAATCGCCGCCGTTGATACAGATTTGGGAAGAGAAGTTGAAAGGGGAACTTTTAACGAAGAATTTTCTTACATGCTTAATGTGATTAATATTCACCTGCCTTCTTTAAGACAGAGAAAAGAAGATATCCCCCTTCTGGTTCAATATTTTATAAAACAGCTGAATGACGAACTGAAAAAAAAAGTTAAAGGCGTTACCTCTGATACAATGCAATTTCTTATGGACTATTCATGGCCAGGCAATGTTAAGGAACTGGAAAATATTATTCAGCATGCCTTTTTGTTGACAAAAGAAGAAATGATCGGCAGCGATTTATTGCCTTCCCGTATTTTAGATGCAGTTTTAAGCGGGCATAAGCAGGAGGCAGTAACCTCTTTTGAAGAAAATGAAAAAAGGTTTTTAGTAAAAATTATGCAGGAATGCAACTGGAACAAATTGCAGGTTGCAAAACAGCTCGATGTAAGCCGGAGTACTTTGTATTCAAAGCTTAAAAAATATAAATTAACAACAAAACATCAAGTTGATTGAAACGTATTTTTCAAATTGTAAGTGAACCAAATTCGGGAGCGTAGATATGGAAAGTTTTTATTTGGGTGTAAGCATTTTTCTTTGCTCGCTTGTTTTAATATGTCTGTATCGGGTGGTATTCGGGCCAACTATTATTGATCGAATTGTAAGTGTTGGAGCCATAGGCACAAAAACTTTAATAGTCCTCGTCCTCATGGGTTTTATATATAAGAGAATAGAAATGTTCCTTGATATTATTATGGTGTACGCCTTTTTAAATTTTATCGGTACTCTGGCAGCAGCAAAGTACTTTGAAGGAAGAGGTGAAATTTGATGGAAATTATTAAAATAATATCCATAGTGTTTGTTTTAATAGGATGTTTCTTTTTCGCTACCGGGACTATCGGTCTGATCCGTTTTCCAGACTTTTATTCCCGGATGCATGCCACTGGAAAAGGCGACACTCTTGCCGTGCTTATATCTCTTATGGGTATTGCATTATATCACATTTTTTATCACGGAGCTGTTTTAGACAGTATTAAGCTGATTGTTATAGCTGTTTTCGTTTTTTTAGCCAATCCCACAGCGACTCATGCAATTTCCAGAGCCGCTTTTCGGTGTGGTGTTAAACCGTGGACCAGGGAGGAAAACAAATGATCTGGCAACTCGATCTTATTCTCTGTATTTTGATTATTATCTGTGCGGTTGCAGCCATTACCATCAAAGATCTTCTGGCTGCCGTTATTATTCTCGGCGCTTACAGCTTTTTCATGTGTATTCTCTGGGCACAGATGGGGGCCGTTGATGTGGCCTTTACCGAGGCTTCGGTTGGCGCAGGGGTTGGAACAGTCTTGTTTATTGCAGCGGTTAGTAAAACAAAAAGGAGGTCAAAAGATTGAAAGTTGTTGCTACAATCTTAATAATTTTGACTGGGGCACTACTCATATATGGCGTTGAAGATATGCCTGATTGGGGTGACCCCAATTCTCCGGCCAATTCACACGTTTCACCTAAGTATATTCAGGAAGCGCTGGAAAAAACAGCGACACCCAATATAGTTACCGCTGTTTTGGCGGATTACAGGGGATACGATACCATGGGTGAGACTACGGTTATTTTTACAGCAGGTATGGCCTGTATCCTTATGTTAAGAAAAAAACGCAAGGGAGAAGGAGACTGATATGCTTGAGTACATAGTCAGTAAATACAACTTCTGGGCGTATGTCATTTTGCTGTTGATTGGTCTTTACGCAATGGTGGGCAAGAAGAATCTGGTCAAGAAGCTGATTGGGATGAATATATTTCAGTCTGCTGTGATTCTTTTTTACATTTCCATCGGCGTAAAGAAGGGAGGAGCAACGGTACCAATATTCTTAGGGGATGCTCATGCGGCTCACGGTCATGGACATGCTCTTATCGATGTTGCCAGTTATATTAATCCTCTTCCCCATGTACTGATGCTTACGGCGATAGTTGTTTCAATTGCCACGACAGGTGTTGCACTTGCGGTGCTTATCCTGATTTTCAGGAGATATAAGACCTTAGAGCTTGATGAAATTATGAAAATAAGAAAAGACACGGGAGTTTAGATATGGCAACGCACTTTGCTGTTATGGTGATTGTAATACCTTTGATGTCGGCTCTTTTGACCCCGGTTATTGGATGGTGGAAAAAAGAATTGTGCTACCCATGGGCCGTTGCCGTTCTTCTTGTTACGGTTGTTTGCTCGATCGGTGTTTTAAACCAGGTAATAACGGGTGGCCCATTTTCATATTATCTTGGTGGGTGGTCGCCTCCATGGGGAATTGAGTATGCAATCGATTACCTCAATGCTTTTGTTTTAATAATAATATCTTTTGTAGCTCTTACTGTTGGCATATATTCCAAAAAAAGTGTTCAAAAGGAAATGCCTGAGAAGGTTGTTCCGTTTTACACGCTTTTTCTGCTTCTTGTTACAGGCCTTTTTGGAATAGTTGTAACTGGTGACCTGTTTAATGTCTTTGTGTTTTTGGAAATTGGTGCCCTTTCATGTTATGCTCTTATCGCTATTGGACGGGATGGAGCTCCTTTCGCCGCATTTAGATACATTATTATGGGTACAATTGGAGCTTCATTTTATCTTATAGGTGTAGGTTACCTGTATATGGCCACAGGTTCTCTAAATATGCATGATGTGGCTCAATTATTGCCTGAATTATATGATTCAAAAGTTGTGCTTACTGCTGGGATTTTTATGGTGGTTGGCATAAGCATTGAGATGGCACTTTATCCATTGCATGCATGGGCTCCTAATGCTTATGCAGATGCTCCATCTACAGTTAGCGCTCTTATCGCACCTCTTATGACCAAGGTGGCGGCTTACCTGATGATACGGGTTATGTTTACTGTTTTTAAGCCTTCTTTTTTCATAGAGACAATTCCTGTGACAACTGTTCTTACCTGGATGGCCGCAGTTGCGATAGTCCTTGGTTCAATATATGCTATTGCACAGACTGACCTGAAGAAGATGCTGTCTTACTCGGTTGTGGCCCAGATCGGATATATTGCTTTAGGTATAGGGCTGGCCAACAGATACGGTCTTACCGGTGCTGTTCTTCATATTTTAAATGAAGCGTTAACAAAAGGATGTGTGTTTCTGGTCGCAGGGGCTATTGTCTATAAAATGGGCGCTTGCAATATATATGACTTTAAAAACTTATATAGAAAAATGCCGTTTACTATGTCAGCCTTTCTTATTGGCGCTTTTTCCATGGTCGGCATACCGCCTACCTGCGGTTTTTTCAGCAAGATATATCTAATCATGGGTGCAATTGATGCAGGGAAGTGGATTTTTGTCGCTGTTCTGTTGTTTAGCAGCATCCTGAATGTAGTCTATTTCTTTAGAGTTATACAGATTGCCACATTTGAGAAACCTATGCCTGATTATGGCCGTGATAAGGCTTACGAGTCGGTTCGCATGGATGAAGTTCCTTTAAGTATGCTTATTCCCATACAGGTTATGGCTGTCGGGATACTGTTGGCAGGTATCTTCAGCTCAAAGATTATATCAACTGCAATTCAATTTGTGATACCTGTAGGTTTTTAATTAGGAGGTCATTACGTGGATACGTTGACAATAGCATGGTTATGTGTGCTTTTCCCTTTTCTTGGGATCGTTTTCATATTTTTGCTGGATAGGGTACATCCTAAGCTAAGAAATGCCGCGGCCGTACTTTTTCCCTTTTTATCTGCAATCGCCAGCCTGAAGCTCTTGACGCACCTGTTTCATCCGGAAACATTGCCTCTCGAAAGTTCTGTGAAGTGGCTTGAGATACCTTTTGTAGTGGAATTCGGGATATTGGTAGATCCGCTCAGCATTATCCTGGCAGTTGTGGTTGCCGTAATAAGCTGTATTATTACTGTTTACTGCCTTGGATATATGAAGGGAGACCCGGGGATAACCAGGTTTTTAATGCTGGTAAACCTTTTTGTAGGTAGCATGCTCCTGCTGGTGCTTACAAATAATCTGCTGTTTCTTTTTGTTGGATGGAAACTGGTTGGTTTGTGCAGTTATGCTTTGATCGGTTATTATTATAGAGATGAAGAAAAATACTGGATAGGCGGTCCTTCACCCACCAAAATGGTTTCCCCAAGCCATTGCGGGTTAAAGGCACTGGTTGTAACGGGTGTCGGCGATCTTATCATGTTAGGCGGCATATTAATTATATTTTATTATGCCAAAACCCTGAATATAATGGAGCTTTACACGACAGTCTCTATCTGGATGCCGGAAATGGCTAAGACCCCGGGTCTAATTATGCTGACTACAGTGCTTCTTCTTGCAGGCCCCATTGGTAAATCAGCTCAGTTTCCCATGCATGAATGGCTTCCGGAGGCCATGGCAGGCCCGGGTCCTGTTTCAGCTTTAATTCATGCGGCGACTATGGTTAAAAGCGGGGTTTATCTTGTCGCCAGGTTTATTCCCATGTTTTATTACGGCTACTGGGTGGCCGGTGTTCATGAGGCCTCTTTATTTTTTACGATTGTAGCATGGGTAGGGGTTATTACGGCATTTGTTGCAGCAACTCAGGGCATGGTCGCCTTAGAGCTTAAAAAAGCTCTTGCATTTTCTACTGTAAGCCAGATTGGTTACATGTGGGTGGGCCTGGGTATGGCCGGTTTAAGTGAAGCAGTATTGATAGGTGGAACAACATCAGGCATATTTCACCTTGTAAGCCATGCTGTTTTCAAGGCCTGCCTCTTTCTGTGTGCCGGTTCTGTTATACATTCCGCTCATTCAATTTATATGAATGATATGGGTTCAATGAGAAAGTATATGCCGTTGACCTGGATTTCCATGCTTATCGCTGCAATTTGTTTGATGGGGATTCCGCCTATGCCTGGTTTTTTCAGCAAGGATGCTATCTTACTTTCAGCTCTGGAAGCCCATCAGTTGCCGATATTTATTCTTGCTGTAATTACCGTAGTTTTAACGGCATTTTACACAACCCGTATGATCGGCATGGTGTTTTATGGCCAGGAGAGTAAGCAGATAAAGCATATAAAGCAGGAAGGAGGACATATTCATGAGGTTTCCTTCACCATGTGGGGCGCATGCGCTGTTCTGGCTGTAATTATTATATTTCTTGGCCTGGTTGGTCCACGTGTAGAACATCTTTTAGAAGAGGGGTTTCACTCGAACCTCGTTGGAACGCTTGCTTTACCGGTTGCACATGGCGGAGAACATCCGTTTAATTACCATTTGCTGGTTTCAGTGCTGTCGATAGCCGCTATACTTCTTGGAGCAGTGCCTGCATATTTTATGTATATAGCTCAAAAATGGGATCCCAAGGCTATTCTTGAGAGATCATCAAGCCTTCAGATCTTTCATAAATTTTTTTGGAACAGATGGTTCGTCGATGCTTTTTATTTAAAATTTTTTATGGACGGAACATTTAAGTTAGCCGATTTTGTGGCTTATACACTTGAAGAAAGGTTTGACAATTTCGTCCACAGAAAAATCCCTGCTTTTTTTACGCAGAGAGCCCCTGCGGTGATGTTTAAACTGCGGACCGAGTCGGATGATCTTTTGTATAACATATCCTATGTTGTTGTTGTTTTTATTTGTCTGCTATTTCTGGTATTAAAATAATTTCTTATGACATTACGGAGATAAAAAGATGTCTCATATTCTTTTGCAAATAATAATTGTTCCGCCGATTGCTTCTTTATTCATACTGTTGACCAGACACCTGATAGGAAGAAAGGCCGGATGGATAGCAGGTTGCAGCCTTTTATATTCAACAGTGCTTTTACTTATGGCATGTGTAAGAGTCTATCATGGCGAAGTAATTATTGAAGAATATCCATTTATTGATTCGGCAATCACATTCGGGCTTCTCGGCGACGGGTTAAGCCTGCCGGTTGCGTTGATAATTAACGGCCTTTGCACTGCTCTTGCATTTTATGCAATACACTATATAGATCACAGGATAGAGGCTATATACGGTGATGTGGATGAGCGTACATATTTAAACCACTATACACGTTTTTATTCCATGTTTCTTGGTTTTCCTATGGGTTTCATGGGCGTATGCCTTGTAAAAAACATGATAGCCATGTATTTTTTTCTCGAAGTGCTGCCCATACCTCTATATTTTATTATGGCCACATTTGGGTATGTTGACAGAGTAAGAGTGGCTATGATCTGTTTGATGTGGGCGGTTATCGGAGCGGCCTTTTTTATTGCAGGATTTCTGATGGCTTATAGTCAGATCGGAAGTTTTAATATTGCAGATATGAGTAATCTTGCGGGAAATCCAATGACTCCCTGGATTATATTTATACTTCTTATTGCAATACTGATAAAAATGGCGGCTTTTCCTTTTCATGTCTGGATGCCATGGGTTCATGCAGAGCATCCCACATGTATAGCCGGTCTTCTTGCTGTTTATGCAAATGTTGCGGCCTATGTTATGGTACGAGTAATAGTTTTTCCGCTGCCTGCCGACTTTAAAGCATTTTCAATACCTCTAATGATAATGGCGCTTATAACAATGGTATACGGGTCCCTTTTAACTATGGCGCAAACCGATGTAAAACGTTTCGCTGCCTGTTCAACAATAAGCCAGCTTGCTTATTCGCTTCTTGGTATATCAGCTCTCACTATAGCGAGTATTGAGGGCGGAATGTTTTTTTTCCTGGGACACATTATGGGGAAAACCATTCTGTTTTCAACTGCCGGCATACTGGTTTATACAACAGGAACAAGGGATATGAGACAGATGGGCGGACTTGCACAGAAAATGCCGATAACAGCAGCACTCTGGATTATGGGAGCGACCATGCTTTCCGGTTTTCCGCCAATGTCCAGTTTTCCTGCGGAATGGGTTATGTTTACAGGCATATTTAAAACAGGCCTTCAGACAATGCCTACCGGGCTTATGGTTGCGATTTTCGCATCCGGCGCAATTATACTGACGGTTGCCTATACATTCAGGTCAGTAAAAATTATATTTTTTGGACCATTAAATCCAAATCTGGCGAACGATAAAATTAAAGATCCACCCTTAACGATGAGCATTCCGCTTCTTATGATAGCAGCCGTATCAATCTTACTGGGGTTATGCCCTAAACTGGCGCTTAATCTTTTTAATAATGTTATAGGGGTAATACCGATCCCATAGTTTTTTTATTACATTGACTTGAGATTACTATATAGGTGAAATTAAATCCACGTCCTCTGCTCTGAGGGGGCGTGGATTTTTATTTTTTTTATTAGGAGCCTCTTGCAGAAACAACTCCGATCGACAGTGCAGGGCTACATAATGTGCCACAGCTTACGCCTCTATGCAATATATAGAGTGCGCAATGTGATTTTATGTGTTTCTGCAAGAGGCTCATAGGAGAGAATCATATCTTGGGAAGGCTTTTATCTCGAAGTGATGTGCAAACTTATTGCTGTTTTAGGATTCTAATGATTTTGGGTTGATATGCTTCTTTTTTAGATAGCTCTTTCCCTTTTACTTTAACAAAGAAAAATGCGGCAAACAGAAATAAAAAACCAACAAGTACCGAAAACATTGATTGATCGTAATTGAATATAGGCGCGATTTTATCGCCGATAACCACCCCAAAGATTAAAAATAAAACCGGAACCATATAAACGAGAAAAGATAATTTTAATAATGAAGATGTTTCAAAGCTGATAGTAACTTTGTCATCGACCTTTGCTCCCACAGCATTTATTGCTTCCACTTCCACATCATCATCAGACCCTCCTCCCTTAGCAGTATCACAGAAATCTTTTGCCGAGCATGACTCACACGCAGCGGATTTGGAGCATTTAACACATGCTATAGAAGAATAAACCTTTGTTACAATGCCTTTTTCAGTTGCCAAAATATATAATAGCCTTTTTCGTAATAGTTCAGCCACAAAGGTACTAAGAACACCATGATTATAATATAATTCTTAATATACAGTATATGCCGTATCTACAACTTTTTTCTTCTCTTTTTGATAACACTTTAAAACTAAAGTCCTTTTGTGCCTTAGTGACTTAGTGGCTGAACTATTATCTTTTTTCTAAAAATTATAGAATAATCACAGAAACACGAAACAGGAAAAAGTTCTAGGTTTTGAATCTTTAGTGCGGCGAGAAAATTTAAGCGGTATTTCTTTTCCAGACAACTCAGGGGAACTTTTTGTAATATGTTTGATTTACAAAAGTCCCCCTGGAATTTACTATTTTTAAACCATTCCTTTGAATGCAAAAAACGCAAGGGAAAGCATTCCCGCAGTAACAAGCCCGATAGCAGTATCCTCGAGCGGTTTTGGAACCCTGGCCAGAAGTATGCGTTCACGTACTCCTGCAAAAAGAACAAGGGCAAGACCAAAACCTGTCGCATAACTAAATGATGTGACAAGGCTCTGGACAAAAGTATATTCTTCATTAATATTTATAAGACAAACCCCCATTACAGCGCAGTTGGTTGTAATAAGCGGCAAAAAGATTCCAAGCCCTTTATACAGAGCAGGGATGCTCTTTCTTAAAAACATCTCAACAAACTGCACAAGAGATGCTATTACAAGAATAAAAGCAATGGTTCTAAGATATTCAAGTTTGAACGGTTTTAAAACATATGCCTCAATAAGCCACGTCATTGAACCTGCCATAACAAGAACAAATATTACAGCCATACCCATTCCAATTGCTGTTTCCATTTTCTTTGATGTGCCCATAAAAGGACAACAACCCAGATACTGTGCAAGCAGAATGTTGTTAACAAGGATGCAGCTTATAGCGAGGAGTATATAATCTCCCATTAGATTTTCTCCTATTTACTTCCTGCAAGGTTCATTATACAGAGCATGAGCCCAAGACACACAAATGCGCCGGGGGCCTCGACCATGAATGTAAAAGGCTGATAAGAGGGGCCAAATACAGACATTCCGAAAAAGGTGCCGCTGCCAAATACCTCCCGCAGGGCGCCGATGGAAACCAGGGAAAGGGTAAACCCGAAACCTATCCCAAGCCCATCCGCTATTGAGGCGACAACGCCGTTTTTGTACGCAAATGCCTCGGCGCGTCCAAGCAAAATACAGTTAACGACAATAAGAGGTATGAAAATTCCAAGCTTTAAAAAGAGTGAATATGTATAAGCCTGCATAAGAAGTTCTACAACTATAACAAATGTTGCAATTATTACGATAAAACAGGCTATTCTTACTTTTGAAGGAATTATATTTCGCAGCAATGAAACAAGTATATTGGAACATACAAGAACAAAGATTACAGCCACTCCCATTCCAAGTCCGTTTTCTACAGATTTAGTAACAGCAAGTGTGGGACAGAGGCCAAGCACAAGCCTGAATGGTGGTATCTCATCCCACAAACCTTTTGTAAATTCCTGAGTGATAGACTTAGCCATCTTTTTTACTCCCTATCCCTAACTAAATTTTTTTATTTCTTCAATAATTTGAGGTTTTAAGCGTTCATAAACAGTACCAGCTTCTGTTATGCCACCACAAACTCCACGTGAGGTAACAGAGGCTCCGGATATGGCATCGATTTCTCCGCCGTCTGGTTTGACCTTAAAAGATTGAACCAAATCCAATGTCTTGAATTGATCTGAAAATTTAGGATCTGTTTTTGCCTTGGAACCTATACCTGGCGTTTCACTGTGGGTAGTTACACCCATACTGATAATCTTATCATCATTTATGTTTATACCAACCATAATGCCGATATCACCACCAAATCCCTTTCCAAAGCTTTCGAATGCCACAGTGTCGGCTTTACCGTCGAATACACCTACAAAGAAGCTTCTTTCAATATCGCCGTCCTTGATTTTAAAGCGGTCAACAATAGGATCATTGGAACATCCTTCAAGAATATTCCTTATTGCAGGCCCTTTAACAAAGACTAACTGCTGATATTCGATTTTATCTTTTGTTCCTCCGCTGATTGCGGCAAGAAGGCCTCCTGAGAAACAGCTAAGAACAGTCAGAACCACGATCATTTTTATTATTTCACGCATTTTAAGCTACCTTTCCAATCGCTTTTGGACTGATCTTATCTAAAAGCGGATTTACAAGGTTCATAATCAGGATCGCAAAGATCACGCCATCAACATAAACACCGATATTTCTGATGAGTACGGTCAAAAAACCCGTGCATGCGCCGTAAATAAGCATGGGAATAAAATTGACCGGCGAAGAGGAATCTTCAGTTGCAAGAAAAAAGGCCCCTATCAAAGTATAACCGGCAAAAAGATGGACAACCGGGCCCGCATAACTCGCAGGATCGGTTATGTTAAACAACAGAGCGGTTATAAAAACACCGGCTAAAAAGGAAAGAGCTATTTCCCACCTGATGATTCCTTTGATAATGAGATAGATCCCTCCGGCAATAAGGCCGAGCCCAAATGTCGAGCCTATTCCACCTGACTGTTTGCCCATTAAAAGATCACCCATGCTGAATGAATCAACAGCAGATACGCCAAAATGTTTTAAAGCGGCAAGCGGATATACCATGGCAAAATCCAAATCGTAATTTATAAGCGCTTCGTTAAAATCAAATATGTCTGTCCATGATATCATGAGAATGGCCATGGCAACAACTACAGGATTAAAAGGATTAGCACCGATTCCGCCATAGATCTGTTTCCCGATAATAACGGCAACAAATGTTCCTATTATTACAAGCCACCAGGGCGCTGTTGCCGGTAAAAGCATGCCCAATATCATACCAATAATCGCTGCATTACCGTCTCCAATGGTAATTGAACGTTTTGTTACACGACAAAATATAAATTCCCAGATAATTGCCGAGGAGATAGAAAGTGACACAACGCCAACAGCCGGCATGCCATAGTAAATAATGCCAAGAAGTATTGCCGGGAAAGCAGCGAGCGCCATATTATAATTTCGTGTAGATATTCTGCTTCCATCGTGCCAGAAAGGGGCATGTGAAACTATAAATTTGTTATTATCAACCATTAGTTGCCTCCGCTGTATTAGCCCTGCCAAGCTCATATTTTGCCGACCTTATATACTGGAATATCGGCATCCCAGATACACAAACATAACTGCAAAGACCGCATTCAATGCATGAATACAGATCGTACTGATCCGCCGCTTCTTGATATTGTCCGGTTTCAAGAAACCGAACAAGCAGATTAATCTGAATATTTGCAGGACATATTCTTACGCATTCACCGCAGTTTATGCATGGATAGTTTGAAAAAACCGGAATATCCTCTTTATCCTGAACAATAATTGCATCAGTGTCGGGTTGAACAGGATGATCCAATGAATACACGGCAGATCCTGTCATGGGCCCGCCAAAAATTATTTTATCTTTTTCATTTACTGTTATATTAAGGGTTTCGAAAATATTGCCTACAGGAGTTCCAATTTTTGCTGATACAAGAACTTTGGAACCGTCTTTTTTAATCAGGGTCAGTATTTTTGTAGTGGGTATATGACCTTTTTCAAATGCATCTCCAATCGATGCAACTGCTTCAGCGCTGATAAAACATATTCCCATGTCTTCACATGTTTTTCCTGCAGGTATCACTTTTCCCAGCAAATTTTTAGCGATAAGTTGTGGCAGAGCAGCAGGATATTTTGAATCAACCTGCTTAATTTTTATTCCTGTTCCTGACGAAGAAACGCTTTGTGCTTGAGCCTCAGATACAACCAATATTATATTATCAACTCTGGTTACAGCCTTTAATATTTCGATGCCTTTTTTTACTGCTTCGATATTTGATTTTACCACATATTGATTTGTGGTGATTAGCAGGTCTTGATCAACACCGCAAACAACTATGGAATTTATTGGTTTTTCGGAATTTGAAAAAGATTTTATTGAAGGATTTCCAGGAGAAAAGGCAAGGAAATCAGAGATATTATCTATGGAAGGTTTATTTGCAACCTGAGAAAACTGATCGTCTGTTTCCCCATCAGCAACCTCAACCTCAATAGCGGTATAAGACTTGCCAAAATTACCCGGGTATGAAGAAAGGGAAGAAACTTTTCCAGCCACAGAAGATGTAAAATAGTCATATTTGTTTTCGTAAACCGCAAGTTTCTGACCGGTTTTTACTGCCGCGCCTTTTTTTAATAAAGCTTTCTTTTTGTTATATAAAGCGTCTATTAGAAAGGTAACCTTTTCCGGATTTGGAATTTTTTCGATTTTTGGTGTGTCCTCAAGCCTTTCATATTCGAGATGGGGCTTAGCCAAACCAATAAATGATTTTTTTATCATGCAATTAACCTTTCAATATACCACACTTCGCCTGAACGCTAGCGATGGCGGTCAGCACTATCAGGCGGGCTCAGGCGAAGCATGTATATCTAACCTAATATTTTTCAGCTTCGGAGCTTAGTAATTAACAGTGTAACAAAACCAGACATTTCTTAAAAGATTTGTGCAACGCAAACGTATAAATATAAAAAAAGCAGGCGGCATAAATGCTATCTGCTTACATTACATGGCATGACGAACATTTTTCAGGACCTGCTCCAGCATCTTTGTGGCAGCCTATGCATTGGTTGTGCAATGCATCAGACTTTTTGGGAACATCCGGATCTTCGCTTTCAGATTCATGACATTCTCCACAGGTCTGAGGATTTGTATCACCCTCTTCAAGATTATGATGACAATCAGTACAGGAAATGCCATAGCCTGAATCAGATATATGTGTCTTATGATCAAATAATACTTTTCCTCCAACAGACTTGAACATTATTCTTGCTGGCGGAGTAGGGCTCTTGGAAGAAAAGGCAGCATAACTTAAAACACCCACAATCAACAAAATAATGGCAAGACCATAAGCCAGCTTTAATTCTTTTTGAAGAGTCATTATTATATGCAATCCTTTCAAGGTTTGGTTTAAATAGCATTTATTGTCTCTAATAAATAAACCTGAGCTCCTGTAACATAATGTAAAAAAGCTTTCAAGACTTTTTTTAAAAAATCATAAATAAAAGCTTTTATCTGTTTGAAAAAACAAGGGAAGATAAACCATTAAAGAATGATTTAACGCACCCAGGTTATATATAAATTATAACCTACTGTTATTTAAGCTTAACTCTGTAAATATAAAAGCCGTAATTCCTGATTAAGCTGGCTGAATTATCTTTTTTCACTTGACAAAATCAGCAGTTCATTATATTTGCGGCCAATTACATCCTTATTTTTTTTATAAATTTATCATTAAAATTCAACTAAGAAGAAAGAGATGAAATTAATTACTTCCCCCGGCAGTTTTTGTTTATCTGTAGCGGCTTCAAGCTTTTCCAGGACTTTTAAAGTGGTTGCTCCCTCTTGGGAAACCATAGTCCCGTTGATTCAATATGCTACAAGCCATGAAATAACATAAACACAACATGCGGGTCAGCTAATGACTGATGGGGAGTGTTTTTTATAAAATCTTATAAAAATAGGCAAAACAGGAGGCGGAAAATTTTATGGGACCTGTATTGAATGCAATGTTAGCTATGGGAGGCATTGGCCTTGTTTTAAGTATTGTTCTTGGAGTTGCATCAAAGGTTTTTTATGTTTATGTTGATCCAAAGGTTGTTGCCGTAGATGAGTGCCTTCCCGGGGCCAATTGCGGTGGATGTGGCTATGCTGGTTGCAGTGATTGTGCAGCGGCTATAGTGGCGGGTGAGGCTTCGCCAAGTGCATGCAAGGCTGGTGGAGATGATGTTGCTCAGGCCATTGCTGCTGTGCTTGGCGTTTCTGCTGATGCATCTGCAAGGGACGTTGCACATATCTTTTGTCGTGGCACTAATAGTGCTGCTGAGAAAAAATATGTTTACCAGGGCATCACAGATTGCCGCGCTGCTTCACTTCTTTTTGGAGGAGACAAGAGCTGTACCTATGGATGCCTCGGTCTCGGAACCTGTGTTGCAAATTGTCCGTTTGGGGCTTTGAAAATGGGTGAAGACGGTCTGCCTGTTGTGGATGAGGAACTTTGTACCGGCTGCGGCACATGTGTAGATATTTGTCCCCGTCATATTCCAAGGTTAATAAAAGAAACTCAGAAAGTGGCAACAATTTGCAGTTCTCATGATGGAGGAAAAGTTGTAAAGGCCATATGCAGCGCGGGATGTATCGGCTGCGGGAAATGTAAGAAGGTATGCCCGGAAAAGGCTGTAATAGTTGATAAATTCCTGGCAATGGTTGACGGTGAAAAATGTACAGGATGCGGCAAGTGTCTTGAAGAATGTCCCACGGGAATTATTCAACGACTTCTACCTGCTTAAAATATGAGAGTATAATAGAGTATAAAAATGATTAAATCGTAAAAAGTAAAATTTGTTCGCTCTGTGAGCGTTTTTGGGATTTTCAAAACTGCTCAATGTCGCTTACAAATGACTTCTTACGAAGCCATCAAAAATGTACTCTGTAAATTTTATATTATAATTAAATAATAGTTTAGTAAGGCTTTTTTTATTTTTTTTATTCTGAGACCTTTGAAGAATATTCAAATTTTGTCTGCCTTATTAAACTTTTTTTGTATTTAACAGGAACTTTTTTTTGCCAGTATGTTTTTATACAGACAGAAAAAATGCAGAAAAGACTGTTTTTTAAAGGTTTTATTTTTTAGGGGGAACTGGTAGATGAAATTCGGGAACAGGATATTGAAAATTTTTTTGCTGAGTGTTTTTTGTATATTTCTATTTTCGGCCATGGCTATGGCTTCAGGGCATGAGACTGGAACAACACACGATACAGCAGCCGTGCATGAGGAGGCAGCCCACGGTGCTGCTGATGCTGGACACGGTGGTGGACACGGACATGTGAATTTAGGAGAAACCTTGCCTCTCTGGAGTTGTATTCCTTTTGCATGCATGCTTTTTTCTATAGCTCTTTTCCCACTTTTAGCGCCTAAGTTCTGGCATCATCATTTTGGAAAGGTTTCCGCATTCTGGGCAGCCTGCCTGGGCATACCTTTTTTGATTGCTTTTAAATGGCTTGCAGTGCATGAAATTCTTCATATTATTCTTGCCGATTATGTGCCGTTTATTATTCTTCTCTGGGCGCTTTTTACTATTTCCGGCGGCATCATGCTTAAAGGTCGATTGCGCGGAACACCAGTAGTAAACACTATTATGATACTTATCGGCACGTTGCTTGCTTCGTGGATGGGTACCACAGGAGCTGCCATGCTGATGATCCGTCCTTTTTTAAAAGCAAATAATTATCGAAAAAACAGAACATTTATGGTGGTCTTTTTCATTTTTCTTGTTGCTAATGTCGGAGGCTCTCTGACTCCTCTTGGTGATCCACCGCTCTTCTTGGGATTTCTTCATGGAGTTTCCTTTTTCTGGACCATGCATATTATGCCGCATATGCTTGTAACAGCTGGAATTCTTTTGGTTATATACTTTATCCTTGATTCATATCACTACAAAAAAGAGGGCTTTACCTCGGCTCCTTTAGAAGAAGAAGGTGAAAAACAACCATTAAAATTAGTGGGACTGCTTAATTTTGTCTTTCTTGGGGGCGTTGTAGGTTCGGTTCTTATGAGTGGTATAGTGGACTGGGGCAGTGTCAGTACCTTTGGAATACATCGTGGATTACAGGACTGGATACGCGATGGCCTTCTTATTTTAATGGGTGTTCTTTCATTATTGACTACTTCGAAAAAAATACATGAAGAAAATGAGTTTGGCTGGTTTCCAATTATTGAAGTTGGATACCTTTTTATAGGGATATTCATTACCATGGTTCCATGCCTGCTGATACTCAAGGCAGGTTTGAACGGCGAGTTTGCATTTTTGATTGCCGCAGTAAAAAAACCTTTACATTATTTCTGGGTAACCGGCGCGCTTTCCGGTTTCCTTGATAATGCTCCAACCTACCTGACGTTTTTTAATACAGCTCTTGGAGCATTTTATCCCGGAATGCCAGAAGCTCAGGCTGTTCCTCTTCTTATGACTGAAAGCTCTATCTATTTGAAGGCTATTTCTGCAGGTGCGGTTTTCTTTGGTTCTTTCAGCTATATTGGTAATGCACCAAACTTTATGGTAAGGTCAATTGCGGAAGAGAGTGGAACGCCCATGCCGAGTTTCTTTGGTTATATACTGAAATTTTCCATGGTTTATCTGCTTCCAACCTTTTTAATTGTAACATTTATTTTCTTTTAAAGACAGGAGTGTATTATGGAATTTAAAAAGATTTTATTTCCTACAAAATTTAGGGAGTTGGCATTTAACTCATTGGAATCCATTTTGGAACTCAAAAAAGCCGGTCTCAAAGAGGTTGTGCTGACCTATATTATTCCAAGAGATGAGGTCGCCTTTGTGCCGTATGGCGGATATATGAAAGATGAGGAAGAACGATTAAGAGAACAGGCGAGAATCCGTTTTGAAGATTGGCAGCAATCTATATCAAAACACGGAATCAAAAGCACGATCAGGATTGAGGTTGGAAATCCAATCCCAAAAATTATGTCTATTGCAGAAGAAGAAAAGGTCGATATGATCGTGGCTGGAAGAAAAAAGAGAACAGTTCTGGACAAGGTTCATGTTGGCTCACATACCTTGGATCTTGTTCGTCGCAGCAGCGTTCCTGTCCTGATAAGCAAATATATGGTGCGGTTTGAATGGGAGGGTCATCTGATTACCCGTGTAAACGATCGTATTTTTACGAGACCTCTTCTCGCTACTGACTGGTCCGAGCCCTCAGAAAAAGCCCTTAAGCTTGTTTCCTCTTTTAAAGAACTAGCCGACAAGGTAATGGTAACGCACATAATCGGAGTCAAAATTTCTAAAGGGCTTGACAAGTCTGAATTAAATCGTATTGAAAAAGAGAGCAAAGAGCGTTTGGAAGAATATTGCGACAGGTTAAAGAGAGATGGTATCAATGCCGAACCACACCTGTTTTCCGGGCGGAGCGCTAATGAGATTGCAAGGGTGGCGCGGGAGCACAAGGCCAGCATGATTGTTATGGGAACTACTGGCAAGGACCGCCTCAAGCAGTTCTGGCTGGGAAGTGTTTCTCACCGTGTAACAGAGTCATCGGAACTCCCTGTGCTTTTGGTGCCATAATCCTGAGGGGTTAGCTGTAAAAAAAGAAATAAAAAAAAAGGCGGATAGTTTTTATCCGCCTTTTTTGTTTTATTCTGTCAGGTATTTTCTTTGTTAAGGCTTCAGGTCTTCAGGTATTTCCATTGCTTCTACTAATAATTCGCTGAAGAACTTGACATGCATTCCAAGTTTATATCCGTCAACAATATCCTCAACTCCACTGTGGCAGTTATGGCAGGGTGTCACAATAGTGTGAGCTCCGGTTCTTTTAAAATTTTCCGACTGTATCCTGGCTGACTGGACCCTGATCTTTTTCCATGGCGGGCCGCAGTTAATAGTGTCACCGCCTGCATTACAGCAGAAGGCATGCCTGTCATTAGGAACAAGATCTACAAACTCTTCACACACTGCATTCATAATATACCGCAGTTTTGAGCCTAATCCTGCATTTCTGATAATATTGCATGGATACTGCGCAGTGATCGGCCCTTCAATTTTTTTTGCTATTTTAATTCTGCCGCTCATGAGCAGGTCATAATAAAATGATACAGCATGAACAAGCTCTATGGGCGGTCTCATCCAGCCCAGCCATGTGGGACCGTCATATTCCGCTCCCCTGAATGCATGACCGCATTCACCCATGACTATCTTTTTTACTTTTAGCCTTTGAGCTGTTTCATAATGAAGTCTTTCCACTCTTGCCATGACCTCGAAATCTCCTGAATACATGGCCATGTTGCTGTTATCCCAGCCAGCAGTTGCTGGCATCGTCCAGTCAATACCTGCGACTTTCATGATTATTGTAATATTGCCAAGAAGCTGGGCTAAAAACTTCGGCTCAGGGCCAATAACCGAATACATGACCTCAGAGCCTTCTTTTTCCAGGGGCAAACGCGCGCTTGGCACATATCCCTGGCCTTCTTCTTCCTGCCACTGGAGGGTATCTATCCATTCATCAGGCTTTACCCACATCTGGTTCATTGTGGCAGCATGACTGTTAACAGTATCCTGCAGGTAAAGAGGAACCATCTCGAGTCTTGCGCATATCCGGCGAACTATAAGCATCATATAGGCAATGTCTATTCCAAAAGGGCAGTACATACCGCAGCGTCGACAAACGTTGCATTCGGTATGGGAGATTTGAGAGCATCTTTTAATAAATGCAGCGTCAACCTTTCCCTTTTTCTCCAGCATTACCCATAGGGTGTCTTTTACTTTTGTAACTGGAGCAAAACTGACATCCCTGTCATTAGATAAAAACCAGTGGCATGCCTCGGAACATAACCCGCAGTGAATACATGTATTCACGTAGGTCCACAAACGCACGCTGGTTTCTTTATCTATAACTTCATTAATAACTTTTTCTATCTGTTCTTCAGTGAGGTTTTTCTCGGTCTGGTCCATAAGATCATCTACGACCGGTTCTCTTATAGCTATGGTGGGTTTCATAATATTCTCCTTAAGATCATTTTGCTGTTAAATCTTACCAGTCCTTTGAATTTTTCCAGTAACCCTGTTCACTTCCGAATAATGCTCTTGTGAAAACAAAAAAGAGCATGTGACTCAGCCTTGTAAATGGGATGGCTATAAGCATAAGCTCGCCGGCAAGGATGTGAAGTATCAGCATTGTTTTTGAACCGAACCATTGATGATATGCAAGAAAACCGGTTATAAAGGGAAGAGCGGTAATCGCCAGCAGAAGAAAGTCAGAACCATCGGTAACATTTTTTACCACAGGATCTGTTAATCTTCTGTATGCATAAAAGACAGCCCCTGCGACAACTATTATGGTCATCCAGTCGGCTACTGCATTGGGAAGGCTCAACCAGCTTACATTCCATGATTCATCAAACAAGATTACATGTGCCAACAGAAAAACAGGTGTTACTAACAAACAGATATGAAAAGCAAAAGATATAATTGTAAATATCGGTCTTTTTCTCATATATTGATTGTTAAATGGTATTAACCAGTGTAAAAGAGAGGCTAAACTGTGTTCCACGGACATATGCCTGAACAAAGTTATATCCTTTTTAGCGCCGGACAACATGTACAATAATCTATACAGGCTTCCGCCGATAAATATTATAAAGGCTATCCATACAAGCGGTCCGCTTACGAATTCATACATTTGCTTTCCCCCTTTTGAAAATACTATTTATAATCTATTTGTTTTTATAAATTATTTTAACTATAATAAAAATCGGTTTATATGGTTACAGTTCGCTTAACAGGACTACCTCGCGATAAAATTTCCCGTCTTTTACGCCGGATATCAGTACCTTTGTTCCATCAGGCGATATAACAGGATTCCAGAGGGACTCATATCCATTATGCTTGATTTTGTCGTTAACCGCGACACCAAATTTGCCGTTTTTTTCTACCTTGCAGATTACCATGTCGTTATTTGGGCTGAAAACAGGCGGCCAAATATTATCATAGCCTTTCCCAAGCACTTTTCCATTAACAACAAGAAACCAGTTGCCGCTGTCTTTTGCAATTGCAGCTACTTTTCTGCCGTCAGGGCTGAAAACCGGTTTTAAGATACATTCATTGAATGTCTTTGACCAGGGCTGTCCATTAACGGCAATTGTCCAGTTCGCAAAGTTTGGGGCAACACCCGCAGCAATACTGTTGCCGTCAGGGCTGTATGTTTGATACATAAGATTAACAAAACCTTTGTCCCATACTATTCTGCCGTTTGTTGCCAGAAACCACTGTCCGTCTTTTCTGACCGGAGCAGATACCTCATCGCTGTTTGTGGGATGAAAAACCGGTTCCCATGTGCAGGTAAAAACTTCATTCCATGGTTGTCCATTTACTATAATTCCGTATTCAGTAATACTGTTTCTGTATTCTGCGGCAATATTTTTGCTGTCATTGCTTATGGTTATTCCATAGATATTAACAAAATTATCTTTCCATGGCTTTCCATTTGCAACTATCGACCAGCTGCCAGCAGAAAACGCATTAACATCGGCTTCTGCAATGGCAACCGTTTGGCTGATTGCGGCAATATTTTTACCGTCGTTGCTTACCGCATAACCGGAAATGCTTTGAAGTTGAACAGAACATTCCCATGTTTTCTCATTTGCTGTTATTCCGTAAACGCCATCCTGTTTAGTGATCGCAGTTATAACCTTACCGTCAGCACTGAATTTGGTATCCCAGATATATTCGTACATCTGTTCCCATGGTTTTCCATCCACAGCCATGGTCCATTCCATGTCTTTTGTTATCAAACCTGTCAGGCGGCCATCAGGGGTAAACCTGGAAAACCATATCTTTTCAAATGGTTCTTCCCACGTTCCCCCGTTAACAGCCATGTTGAATTCGCCTTCCCCTACTTTAACAATAGAGGCTATTTTTTCACCATCAGGACTGATATATGGTTCCCATACATCTTCAAATTGGCTTTTCCATTTTCCTGTATCGGCAACCAATTTTTTTTGACATTCCCAGTCCCAATTTTCCGAGTTACCCATTACCTACCTCCTTATTTTATTCTTGTTGGAAGTCAGATACATCTGCTGTTGATAAGCTTATGTTTCATATAATCAACGGATTAACTATTTGTTGTTAATAATATATCACCGCACAAAAATCAAAACGCACAGTAGTTTATTTTTTTATAAAGGTCAAGTCAAAAGAGTAAATCATTACTTTACTGGTTTTTTCTTGACAGGAAGAAGTTGATTTGTTAAAAATTTTTGCTAATGTTTTAGCTGAATAATGTTTAAAAAATTTGGGTCTAAGGTCTGAGTAAATTATAAAAGCTGGAGGTCTATTGGAATGAAAAAAAGTAACACTGCACTATTTTTATTAATATCAGGGTTGGCGTTTCTTTTTATTCTTGGAACGGCATATGCTCAGGATGATATTGTATCTCTTAAGCATGATGTTTTTATTGAACGCGAGAGGCCTGCGGCTATTTTTCCTCATGCTCTCCATACTGATGACGCTGGAATTGATTGTATGGCTTGTCATCATCTATATGAAAACGGCGAGAATGTGTGGGATGATTCATCCGAGACTGAATGTGCGGCATGTCACAAGCTTGAGGCTGATGGCAAGACAATGCCTTTGATGAAGGCATTTCATGCAAACTGCAAGGGTTGCCATGCAGAGCAGAATCAAGGCCCTCTTACATGCGGTGAATGTCATCCAAAATGAAAAAGTAAAGGTCTTATATAACTAAACCCCTGTAAATCTGAAATTTACAGGGGTTTTATATTCTTCCGAGTTCATTTTTATTACATTTTAGTAATAGCTTCTAAGGCCATTATATATCCTTGAATGCCGAAACCTGAGATTTGAGCGGTTACCACATCTGCTATCATGGATTTGTGGCGGAAAGCCTCTCTTTTGTAAATATTTGAAATATGTATTTCAATTACAGGAATGTCGAGCAGAAGCAATGCATCACGTATGCCTACGCTGGTATGTGTAAATGCAGCAGGATTAATAACAAGCCCGCTACAGTCTCCTGAGGCTTCCTGTATTTTTTCTATTATTTCACCCTCATGATTAGACTGAAAAGTCTCTATATCTATTTTAAGTTTTTTGGACAGCTTTTTCAGCCTTTTATTAATCTCATCAAGGGTTTCTTTTCCATATACTTCAGGTTCTCTTTTCCCCAGCATATTTAAATTGGGCCCGTGAATTATCATGATTTTACGGCTTTTTTTAGATGAATTCATTGTTTTTTCTCCCAGGTTTTTTTACGCTTTTCTGTTTCGTGGTTTTATACTTATGTCGTGAAAGGAAG